>NZ_LOHZ01000027.1 GCF_001601575.1 Thermovenabulum gondwanense | reverse complement strand
AAGCGTTCATTTTACCCTTGACACATCAAGATGGGTAAATATACTTGGTTAGGGCCATAAGAAAAGGTGACATTTTCTCTGAATAAAACTACCCCTCTTGGGGTGACATTTTCATAGAATCTTGACATAACCTCTTTAAAGTTGAAAGCTGATTTTATATATCAAAAATTCTTTTTAGTTCTTTTGCCTGGCGGCGGCTTACCGGAACCTCATCCTTTTCGTAACCCTGAATCGATAAAAGGTAAGTTCCGCCAAACCAGGGTATTATTTCCTTGACCTTTTCCAGGTTAACAAGGTAGCTTTTATGAGCCCTGAAAAAATTCGGACTGTTAATTTTTTCTTCCAGTTCCGTCAGGGTATAAGCGGAATAAAATTCCCCGTATATCGTTTTAACTTTACTTCCCTTTTCTTCGGCCTCACAGTAACAGATTTCTTCGGGATATATTAGATGAATCCTGTTGTTTTTCCAGAAAGATAGTTTCTTGCAGCAGGGTTTTTCAAGGCTCCTTAAGTATTCTGCCACTTTTAAAATTTCATCCTTCTCCTTCCTGTTTCGAAAAATTTCTATTAGTCTGTTCACGGTTTTTTCAATTCTGCTGGCGGAAAAGGGTTTTAAAATATAATCCACCGCATTTACTTCAAAGGCTTTTACGGCGAATTCGTCGTAAGCGGTAGCAAATATTATCAACGGCGATTTTTCTTTTTGTAGAATGTTGCGGGCTACTTCAAAACCGTCCATATCCCACAATTTAATATCGAGAAAAACCACGTCGGGCTTTTTTTCATCCACCTTTTCAATGGCTTCCTGTCCCGAAAAAGCCTCATCGATTATTTTTATTTCGGGGTAAGCATCCAGAAGATATCTCAGTTCATCCCGGGCTGGCGGCTCATCATCTACCAGCAGCGCGGTAATTTCCATAAGCCTCCCTCCAGGTCCTTTCGGTCGAAGGAATAAAGAACTTCACTTCAGTGCCCTTCATCAGCCTCGAATTTATTCTCAAACGGCTTTCGGATCCATAAAGATTTTCCAGCCTGGCGTTGACATTGAAAAGTCCAATTTTTTCGCCGCACTCCTTCTTATTAAAGAGATTTTCAACTTCATTTTCGTCCATTCCCAGACCATTATCGGCAACAGTTATCTCTATTCCGCCCGTAACTTTTCTCGTTTTTATTAATACAACTCCACCTTCCTTTTTCGGCAACAAACCGTGTTTTACAGCATTTTCCACCAGGGGCTGCAAAATGAGCGGAGGCACCATTACATTGGTATCCGGTTCAATTTCGTAAACCACTTTTAACCTGTCGCCAAACCTTGCTTGTTCTATGGCAAGATAGGCCCTCACGTGTTCAAGTTCCTGTTCTAAAGGTACCATTTCCTTGACGGAGCTAAGGTTTTTTCTCAAGAATTCACCGAGATAAATGAGAAGCGACCGGGCTTTTTCTGGGTTGCTGCGGCAAATGGAAACAATGGTATTTAGCGCATTAAAGAGGAAATGGGGATTAATTTGAAACTGTAAAGCTTTTAACTCCGCTTTAGCAAGAAGTTTTGCCTGATATTCCATCTTTGAAAGTTCCAGCTGGGTGGAAAAAAGCTGGGCAAGACCTTGCGCCAACCGAACATCGATACCGGTAATGCTGTTTTCCCTTACTTTATAAAGTTTAAGGCAGCCTATAACCTGATCCTTTTCCTTTAAGGGCACGATTACCGCCGACCTTAACGGGCATTCGTTAATTTTGCATTCGATTTCTTCCTTATTTGAAGCTATCTGGCACTCGCCAGTTTCTAAAGCTTTTTGAGTAAGTTTTGTCAGCACATTAATCCCGCTCTTATGGTGATCCTCTCCTGCCCCTATGTGTGCAAGGATCTGTTTATTATCGGTAATCGCCACCGCATCGTAATTTACTTTTTCGTAAATTATCTTTGCCGCTTTGAAAGCTGAAAATTCATTTAAACCCTGCCTTAAATAAGGGAGCGTCTCCGAAGCGATTTCCAGTGCAATTTGCGCCTGATAGGCTCCTACCCTTTCCTGCTCTCCAAAGATGCTTTCAATTATCGATATAAAAAGCGCAATTCCTATGGAGTTTACCGAAGTCATGGGGAACCAAATTACCTTTACCAGATTCAAAGCTGCAGAAAAAGGTTTTGCAACGATCAATATAATAACCATCTGCAACAGCTCCAAAGCTACACCAATTAACAAAGCGATTTTCCAGCTTACCTTCCCGTGATTTAATTTTTTATGCAAAAAACCGGCTATCGTTCCTTCGGTAAAAGTAGAAAGACCGCAGGCCAGCGCGGTAAACCCTCCGATATCTATGGCCCACCTGTGAAATCCCGCAAGGAATCCCGATAAAATACCCACAAAGGGCCCTCCTAAAAGCCCTCCTATTATGACACCTACCGCCCGGGAATTGGCAATAGCTCCATATACTGGAATGCCCATATAAGTGCCGAGTATCCCGAAAGCTCCAAAAATAGCCGAAAGCACTAATTTATCTTTAATTGAAACATGCTGCTTTAAAATTAAATTTTTAAAAGCTCTGTTTTTTGAAAGAAGTAGTGCAATAATTATAAATATCCCAAGTCTATTAATAAGTCCTTTAAGGATTAAATAAGCCATTAAAGCTTACCCCCGAAAAATATTCTCTCAATCAATGACCTTTTAATATAAATATACCATATTTATGAGATTTTTAATTATTTTTTTGATTTTCCATTTTTATCTGTTTTTAAAACTTTTTCCAGGTTTTTCCCCCAGCGGCTTACAATTATCTTTTCGTTTTTTAGATCCACCGCCGCTATATTAATTCTGCTCCATCCCTTCAATAAAAAAAAGTAGCTTTTTTCAAAGGAAAAACTCTTAATAGATTTTTCCACCTTTTCCTCAAGGCCATCCTCCAATATGGCTATCCCGTTTACAATGCTGCACATATGGTCTTCGTCAGGCTTTACGTAATTATCGTGAATTTTCCTCATCAACCCACTAAAAAGCTGAAAATCCTTTTCTTCAAATCTTTTTCCAAACAGCTTTATTGCATAATACTCATTAGTATTATAGGAGTCAATAACATCATTTGGAGTTAAAAAGGTTCTAACATGTTTTGCGTGGTATTTTGCAAAAAGATCAAATTTATTTTCATCAATTATAAAATCTCTTTCTATATCAAAAAATGGTTTTAATTTATTGTATATTATTTCTAAGTACTCTACCGGTTCCATCAAACCTTAGTTCCTCCTTTTTTAAAGATAAAGGAGGTGGGTATTCACCCACCCCTTTAATTTTTTTATTACATTTTTATATTTGTATTCTTACCCGTTTTTTTATTCGTCAGGGTGTTATAGGTTACAATAATCAAGATAATCGCAAGGATGAAAAGTGCGACTGCTAAAAATACCAGCAGGTAATTTTTTGCTACATAAAAGTTTCTCATCAAAAGCAAGGTTGCTGAAAGAGTTACAGCAAACATCCATATCATAGGCACCAAAGTAAACGTTGGATTCTTACCGGTTTTTACAAACCATGCGGTCAATGCCAGTAATGCAAGAGCAGCAAGGAGCTGGTTTGAAGAACCGAAAATCGGCCATATCTTCTGATAACCGTAGGTCACAAGCATGTAGGAAATAACAACTGTTATTGCGGTGGCTACGTACTTATCGGCTATCCAGCTGGTTTTTCCGGTTTCGGATTCAAAATACTCCTGGAAAATATACCTGGCAAGTCTTGTAGCGGTATCCAAACTGGTAAGGGCAAAAGCCGAAAAAGCCAGGGTTATAAATACCTTCCCAAATTCCCTGGGAATTCCGAAACTGCTCATAAACTCGGAAACGCCGTTAGCAAAAATTACTGCCGGAGCTCCTTCAGCCTTTGCTACGTAAGCCACGGATATTAACGAAACGATAGCAAGGAGCCCTTCTATTAACATAGCACCGTACCCTACAAATTGGGTATCCTTTTCACTGTCTATCTGCTTTGCTGTGGTACCCGAACCCACCAGAGAGTGGAAACCAGAAATTGCTCCACAGGCTACAGTTACGAAAAGTATTGGGAATAGGTACTGAGGACCGGCTTTGGTAACCACTGTAAAACCTTTAAAGGCTTGAAGCTGAAGCATCGGTCTCATAATAATTATACCCAGTGCACCGCCAATAAGCATTGCGTAAAGTATAAAGGAGTTCAGGTAGTCTCTGGGTTGAAGCAGTAACCATACGGGTAAAACCGAAGCAAAGAATACGTATACAAGAAGGATATACTGCCAGGTTTCTTTGCTGAACTGCAGGAAGGGGTATTTAAAACCTATCCAAATGGAGATGAAAATTACCGCAACGCCCACTATTGTTGATACAGCTAAGTTTGCATTTCTTCTATAAACAAACTCACCAAATATTATTGCTATAAGAATAAACAATACCGATGCCGTTCCCGCTGCAGGGGTTGCTGCAAAAGCATCTGCGGTTATGCTCGTAAAAGCACCTACCACCAGTATCAGTGTAAGCCAGGCAAAGATGTTAAAAAGCTTTTTCCCTGTTTTGCCAATATTGGCTTCAATGATCTCGCCTATGGATTTTCCCTTATGCCTGATGGATGCCAGAAGAGAGCCAAAATCGTGAACTCCACCTACAAATATACTGCCTATAACTATCCACAAATACACCGGTAACCATCCGAAAATAGCCGCCTGTATAGGTCCCGCAATAGGGCCCGCTCCCGCGATAGAAGCAAAGTGATGTCCGAGAAGTACAAATCTATTAGTGGGCACATAGTCTACGCCATCGTAAAGTTCATGAGCGGGAGTCTTTCTGTCCGGAGAAATTCCCCACTGTTTTGCCAGGTAAGCACCGTAAGTGGCGTAGGCCGCGATGAAAAGCACGGCACCCAGAATAAGAAGAACCAATGAATTCATGAGTCCAACCCCCTTTAAGATATTTGGAGATTAATAAATCTCTGCTAACAAAGCTTTACCCCTATCCCCCCTTATCCAGCATTTTGTGAAATTTGGGGTAATTTTAATACTACTATAAATATACTAATATTCAGTTTATTTTATTATACATTCTGGTATTCTTGGTGTAACCTGCTTTTCCACGAACGGCAAAAAAATAGCTCTCATCGGCACAAATTACGGAGTAATCGAAAAAGCCATCTCCAATTGAGATGGCTTTTTATTATTTCAATAGTTTTTTAGTAATTTTCAAATTAATTAAAACTCCATACAGCAAGGCTTTCTCATCAAAGTCAAAATAATTGTTGTGATGGGGAGCTGTTATAGGGCAAAGGATCTGTGAATATATAGCTTTCCCACCTTTTTCTTGAACTCTTTTTATAAAATATGTGGCATCATCGCTGCCGTTCATATTACTATCTACTCGAATATCGGGTAAATTTAATTCTCTTCCCACTTCTATCAATAAAGGAATCAATTCGTCGCTTCCATCAGCACATATTGCACTTCCTGCTTCGACTATTTCGTATTCTGTTTCATACATCTTAGAGCTTCCTGCAATTATTCTTTCAGCACAATTTTTCATGTATTCCACCAAATTATCGTTTTCACCCCTGATTTCCATTTGCATAATTGCTTTGTCTGGAATTATATTCCTTGAAGTTCCCGCATGTAAGACACCCACGTTTATTCTAGTTTGTCCTTCCGAATGCGGCGGTATTGCATGTAAATTAATAACGGCATTCGATGCAGCCAATAAAGCATTTTTACCCAAATGAGGGTATGCTGCAGCATGGGACGATTTTCCTTTAAAAGTCACATCCAATTTCTTCGTGGCAAAAAATCCCTTGCTTTTTGCCACCAAACCGATATCCTTTGTGCTGCCGAATCCTATATGCATGGCGAAAAAATAATCCACATCATCTACAACACCTTTTTTTACCATTGCTTTTGCCCCACGCACGCCTTCTTCCGCCGGCTGAAAAATCAAAACCACCTTGCCCTTCAATTCCTCTTTTGCTTTCGAAAGATATTCGGCAAAAACCAAACCCATTGCGGCGTGGCCATCATGTCCGCAAGCATGCATGACACCTTTATGTCTTGAAGAAAAACCGTACTTATAGGGTTTATGATTTTCATCTTCCGGTTCTTCCAGTTCCAATGCGTCTATATCAAATCTAAAGGCTACCGTTGGACCTGGATTTTTAGTATCCAATATACCAACTACACCTGTAAGGCAATCCATTTTTTTCAGTATTTCTTCATCGGCACGTTCATTAATTGCCCTTATAATATTTTCTTTGATAACTGTTTCCAACGGTCTTCCCATTACGCTTTTTTCATCAATTATCTCTTTCCCCAGTAATATTTCATAACCTAATCGGGATAATTCTTTTGCAATGATAGATGTCGTCCTGAATTCCAACCATCCCGTCTCGGGGTACCTATGAAAATCCCTTCGATAATTTATTGCTTTATTTAAAATTTCATTATATTGGTTATCCATAATTAATGGTTACTCCCTTCTTTTAGCAGCTCCAAAACGAGATTGGATAAAACGCTTATTCCAAAAGGAATGCATTCTTCATCAAAGACTACTTTACTATTGTGAAGCGGATATACACCGGTTTTATCGGAAGAAGTCCCCAATTTTAAATATAAAGATGGTATTTTTTGTGAGATAAAGGAAAAATCCTCTCCCCCCAGATCGGGATTAATTTTTACCACCGAATCCCGGCCGCATAAATTTCTCAGGGTATTTTCCGCCCAGGCCGTTAATTTTTCATCGTTAATTGTCATCGGGTAACCCTTTATATAATCTACATAACCCTGTGCTCCGCAAATCTTTGCGGCATGGGATACCGTATCGCGAATTAAATCTTCAATGTTAAGCCCTTTGTTATCGGAAAGAATCCTCACCGTGCCCTCGATTTCAACTTTATCGCAAATAACATTATATCTATCTCCCCCCCAAATCTTGCCCAAGGATAAAACAACATTATCCAGAGGGTTTATTCTCCTTGATATCATGGTTTGCAGGGAAATAATCACATGCCCTGCCGCAGTTATTGAGTCGTAGGTCAAATGTGGTGTTGCGGCGTGACCGGATTTTCCTAAAATATTAATGAAAATCCTATCGGACTGAGCCGAAATCGGTCCACTTTTTAATCCTATTTTCCCTACCGGAAGGAGCGGCCAAACATGCAAGGCAAAAGCATAATCCATCTTTGGATTTTCCAGGATACCCTCGTCTATCATTTTTTTTGCCCCACCGACAGGACTACATTCCTCCGCCGGTTGAAAAACAAAGCGAATGAAGCCGTTAAACCTGTTTTTCAGATCTGACAGAACCCGGGCGGTACCCAATAAAATAGCAGTATGAATATCATGACCGCAAGCATGCATTTTTCCGTCAACCTTTGATGCAAAGGGTAAGCCCGTCTCCTCTTTTACAGGAAGGGCATCCATGTCCGCCCTCAATAATACTGACTTACCTTCCTTCGAGCCGCATAAATCCGCTACTACTCCGGTCCCGGCGACTCCTGTTTTAACCGTTAGTCCCATAGCACTCAATTTTTCCGCTACCATAGCAGAAGTCCTGTATTCTTCATAACCTAATTCGGGATACTGATGTATTTCCCTTCGTATTTTGATTATTTCTTCTATATTTTTATTAATTAGTTCATTTATATACAAACTATTCCCTCCTAAGTTTAAGTACTTGGCGGGCTTTAAATGTGAAAAGCCCGCCGAAAAGTGTTTTTACATTTTACATAAAAATTCCTGCCCCAGGACCAAGAGGAAGTTTTAAAGCCATCCATACAAAAAGCTGAAGAATCCATACTATCATAAATATCAATGAATAGGGTATCATTAATGAAATCAGAGTGCCGACACCAATATTTTCATCATATTGCTGAGCAAAACCTAAAAGTATAGGGAAATATGGGAACAGCGGAGTAATCGGGTTAGTGGAAGAATCACCGATTCTATAAATTACCTGAGTAAAAGCAGGAGAATATCCCAGCAACATCATCATAGGCACAAAAATGGGGGCCAATATACTCCATTTTGCAGAGCCGCTGCCTATAAAAAGATTGATAATTGTCGATAATATTATAAGCCCTAAGGCTAAAGGTATTCCCGTAAAACCAATATTTTTCAAAAACTCCGCGCCCTTTACCGCCAGAACAACACCGATATTGCTCCAGTCAAAGAAAGCTACAAATTGACCGATTATAAATACCAATACTATGTAACTCGACATTTTCTTTACAGCTTCCGCCATTAATTTTGGGACATCCGCCGAATTTTTTATGCTTCCAATTTTTTTACCATACACAACTGAAATTGTGATAAAAAAGAACATTATTATTGGAATAATGCCTGACAAAAATGGCGAGGGAATCAGTCCTCCGGTCTTGGGGTTGCGCAAGATTGCCCCTTTTGGGACGACAAGTAAGGCAAGAATTACCAAATAGATAATTGCCGCTATTCCTGCACTTCGCAAAGCCTTATTTTCCTCAGGAGATAATTCTTTATTCTCTAAATATTTTATATTCCCTTTATATTCGCCTAATCTGGGAGCTATTATTTTTTCAGTAATCCATGCACCTACAAAAGTAAATATAATAGTTGAAGCCATCATGAAATACCAATTGATAGAAGGATTTATCTGCATTTTAGGGTCTATTATCTTTACTGCTTCCTGTGTTATCCCGGCAAGCAGTGCATCGGTGCCCACAATAATAAGATTTGCCGAAAATCCAGCACAAGCAGCTGCATAACCCGCTACAAGACCCACTAAAGGATTTTTCCCTAAGGATAAATATACACTTGCTGCTAATGCGGGAATTATAATAACCGAAGCATCGGAAGCAATATTTCCGTTAATACCTATAAACATAACTGCAAGGCTAATTGCCCATGCAGGTACCCCAAGCATCGTTTTCCTCATAAAAGCTGATAAAAGTCCAACTTCTTCGGACAATCCTATACCCATAGTCATTGCTAATACAAGGCCAAGCGGAGCGAATCCAGTAAAATTTTTAATCATGTTTTGTAAAATCCATCTAATACCTTCGGCATCCAGAAGGTTTTTCACTTTTATTACTTCTTTTGTCGCTGGATTTGTAACCGTAACTCCGGTTAAAGATAAAACCGCAGATAAGATCATTAAAAATACCGTTAAATAAATAAACAAAATAAAGGTATGAGGGATCTTATTACCTACTTTCTCTACCCAGTCCAAAAAACTCTCAAACTTTCCTTTCTTTTTGGGTAAATTGGTTTTTACTTCTAACAAAATTATACCTCCTTTTTAGGATATATTACGGTAATATGTCCTTATTTTAATATAATATATATTCGTTAAATTCATTAAAATTCCTTCTTGTTTTATAATTTTTTTAGTGTTTTTAATCCAATAAAAATAACCCCCAATAAGGGGGTAATTATTATCTTATAGTAAAACCTTATATACCCACAAAGGACGGCCTTTTGCTCCGCCTTTGTTTAAAAAAATGTTTGTGCCCACTATCTTTGCATATCCCTTTTTTTCCAATTTATTTAAAATTCTCCTTGCGCTCCTTTCGGATATATTTAATTCCATTGATAATTCTTTAGAAGAAATTTCGTTTTTATTTAAATTTCTCAAAGCCTGTTTTATTCTGCTTAAATTTAATGCTGATATCCCCGCTTTTTTAGCGATTTCCAGTAAATCACCGGTGATAAATTCCATATATTTGGATCCCTCTGGAATCAGTGGTCCTACTATATTACCATCCTCAGTAGCAATAAAACAGTTTCCATTATTTAATTTTGAATATTTTAGAGCGTTATAAGCATTATTTCTTGCGGTTTTTGCTGTTTTACCAAAGCCTACCCCCATTGTAACAAAATAGGGAAAATTTTCTTTAATATCTTTATACAAAGGATAACTGGAATAATCCTTGATAATATTTTCTAAGCTCCCTCTTGTGGTAAAAATAGCATATTCGCCTTCCCTGAATTTCACCATCGTCCCTTCCAATAGTTCTGAATGATCAATTATAATTTTTTCAAGTTCCAATAAAATTTTTTGCATTTTGTAGCTAAGATTATTATTTTCATAAATTTCCCTCAGCACATCCTCTACTCTTACGACAATAATGGCAAATTGGGTCTCTTTAAATTTGCTGCTTTCTCCGTACAACAAACCTTTAATAAAGGTTTCCTTAATAATGGATTTGGTTGGGAAAATTCTATAGGTTTTTATGCCCTTTCCCCTTAATATATCGTAAGGTTTTTGTAAACACGTGGCCACCGCTATTACCTTACCCTGATTTACCAATTTAATATGATAATCAATTATTTGTTCGTAGGGCAAGTATTTGTCGTATGCTAAGGTATATATTTTTTTGGTGGGAATGTTCAATTCTTTATAGGCTTCTTTAATATCTTCTTCCGATAACGTATCAAAACTTACTTTATCAAAATCTACTTTATCTAATTGTATGTTAAACAAGGTCCTGTACAAACATGTGCCGTTTCTTGGAATGTAAAGCATTGGAATTTCAATATTTTCACGCTCTTTCACCCAGTAATATGGTGCTTGGCCGCTAAATAATAAAACATCTAAAAAATTTTCTTCGCAAAATTTTCTTATATTAGACAATTCCTCAAAGTTCTGGTAAGGCTTAAAATATATCGATGCATTGTTATTGAAGTCTTCTACAATGTTTTTTATTATTTCAAGGGAGTCTGCAGGACCGATTATGCCCATTTTAATTTCCTTCATAGCATAGCCTCCAAAATTATTTTTGCACAAATTAATCATTCTCTATTATTTCTCTATCTCCTTCTATTGTAAATATTAATCTTACATTATTTCAAACATTGAATTTCACGTAAATACGTGCTATACTCATTTACGTGGAGGTGATATAATGAAAAAGACCCAAAATATCACGTTATCCTTACCCAGGGATTTATTACAAAAAATTAAACATATAGCAATAGATAAACAAACCTCTATTTCCGGCCTTTTAACAAAAGCTTTGGAAGAAATAGTTAAAAAAGAAGACATATACGAAAAGGCAAAAACACATCATTTGACCATATTAAATAATAATTACGAATTAGGAACAAAAGGAAATCCTGATTGGAGTAGAGATGATTTATATGAGCGATAAATCAGATTTACAATTTGTAGATACAAATATATTGGTATACGCTCATGATATCTCCGCAGGCAGAAAACACGAAATCGGTAAAAAATTATTAAAAGAGTTATGGGAAACAAGAAACGGATGTTTAAGTACGCAGGTACTAAAAGAATTTTACGTAATTGTCACAAAAAAGGTGAAAAAGCCTTTGTCACCTTTTGAAGCGTCCCAGATTATATCCGACCTCGGCTTCTGGAAATTAGATATACCAAACGTTAATGACATACTTAAAGCAATTCAGATTTCAAATCGTTATAAGATCTCATTTTGGGATTCTTTGATAATTTGCAGTGCATTAAATCTTGAATGCAAAATAATATGGAGCGAAGATCTAAATTCCGGACAGTATTTTGATAAATTAAAAGTGGTAAATCCTTTTTTATAATTTTTATAATAGAATAGTATAAGGCTTGGAAGGTTATTTAAAAACCTTTCAAGCCTTTTTTAAAGAGCTATAATTTATCGCCTCTTTTTCCAAAACCTTTTTCAAAAACATCCCCGTATAGGAGTTTTCATTTTTTGCTATTTCCTCGGGGGTGCCTACCGCTATTACCCGCCCGCCCCTTTCCCCGCCTTCGGGACCCAAGTCAATTATATAGTCTGCCACTTTTATCACATCTAAGTTATGCTCGATTACTATAACGGTGCTTCCACCGTCCACCAGCCTCTGGAGGACATCAAGTAGTTTAATTATATCCGCCGGATGAAGCCCCGTGGTGGGTTCATCCAGAATATACAGGGTCTTGCCGTTGCTTTTTCTGGATAGCTCCGTAGCAAGCTTTACCCTCTGGGCTTCTCCTCCGGACAATGTGGTGGAAGGTTGTCCGAGCTTTATATAGCCCAGGCCCACATCCCGCAAAGTTTCTAATTTTCGCTTAATTTTGGGATGGTTTTCAAAAAACTCTAAAGCTTCATCCACGGTCATATCAAGGACATCGGCAATGTTTTTCCCCTTATACCTTATTTCCAGGGTTTCCCGGTTGTACCTCTTCCCTTTACATACCTCGCAGGGGACATAAACATCCGCAAGAAAATGCATTTCAATTTTTATAATGCCGTCCCCTTTGCAGGCCTCGCACCTTCCGCCCTTTACGTTGAAGCTGAACCTCCCCGGCCTGTAACCCCGCATCCTTGCTTCCACCGTTTGGGCAAAAACATCTCTTATATCGTTGAAAACTCCCGTATAGGTGGCCGGGTTTGAACGGGGGGTTCTTCCAATCGGGGATTGGTCCACGTTTATAACTTTTTCGAAGAATTCCACGCCTTCGATGGAATCATAAGCTCCGGAGTTGGCCCGCACGTTGTAAAGCTTTTCCTTTAACGCCTTGTAGAGTATTTCGTTAACAAGGGTGCTTTTCCCCGAACCGGAAACCCCGGTAATGCAGGTAAAAAGGCCCACAGGGAAGGAAACATCAATGTTTTTCAGGTTGTGTTCCCTGCACCCCCTGAGAGTAAGCCACCTTCCATCGGGGATGCGCCTTCTCTCCGGTATTTCAATCCTCAACTTTCCCGATAAATACCGCCCCGTCAGGGATTCTTCACACTTTTCTATTTCCTCCGGTAGGCCCGCTGCTACAACCCTTCCACCCTTTTCTCCTGCGCCGGGGCCTATGTCAATTATATAATCCGCCGAGCGCATGGTGTCCTCATCGTGTTCCACCACTATGACCGTATTGCCCAGGTCCCGTAGTCCTTTTAAAGTGTTTATAAGTTTTTCGTTATCCCGCTGGTGAAGGCCGATGCTCGGTTCGTCCAAGATATAAAGGACTCCCACCAGCCTTGACCCTATCTGGGTGGCAAGCCTTATTCTCTGGGCCTCTCCTCCCGACAGGGTACCGGAAGCCCTGTCCAATGTAAGGTAATCAAGGCCCACATCCATCAGGAAATTCAACCGGTTTTTTATTTCCTTAAGGATCTGGTGGGCAATTACCCTTTCCTTTTCCGTAAGTTGGAGGTTCTCAAAGAATTCCAGAGCATCCCTTACCGAAAGGGCACTTACCTGGGCAATGGATCTACCGTTTATTTTTACCGCCAGGCTTTCGGGTTTTAATCGTGCTCCGTTGCAAGCGGGGCAGGGCTTGGTGCTCATATATTCCTCTATTTCTTCCCGGGACCATTCCGAATCCGTTTCCTGGTAGCGCCTCTTTAAATTGTTAACAACCCCTTCAAAATAGCTTTTAAAATGGCGGGTACCCGAATATCTCCCTTCAAAGGTGAATTCAATGGGCTCATCGGAACCGAAAAGTAGTATATTTATCATCTTTTCATCCATTTTATCAAGGGGAGTATCCACATCGTACCCGTAATGCTCGAGAACCGCTTGAAGCATCTGAAAATATATCCCGTCAGGGCTGGAATTCCACGGTGCTATGGCACCTTCCGCCACCGATTTTGTTTTATCGGGTATTACCAGATCCGGGTCAATTTCCATGTTTATACCCAGGCCGCTGCAAACGGGGCATGCACCGTAGGGGCTGTTGAAGGAAAACATCCTGGGGGTTATTTCTTCAATGCTAATACCACAGTCAGGACAGGCAAAATTCTGAGAAAAAAGAATCTCTTCTTTTTCCACCACATCAATTAAGACGAGCCCCTCCGCCTTCGAAAGGGCAACTTCTATCGAATCGGCAAGCCTTGATTCTATACCTTTTTTTACTGTTAGCCTGTCCACAATTATTTCTATATCGTGCTTTTTATTCTTATCAAGTTTAATATCCTCCGAGGTTTCGTATATTACTTTGTCCACCCTTACCCTTACAAATCCTTCCTTTTTAATTTTCTCAAATAGTTTCTGGTATTCACCCTTCCTGCCCCTGACAACGGGAGCTAAAACCTGTATTTTCGTTCCTTCCGGAAGAGCCATTATGGAGTCCACCATCTGGTCCACCGTCTGCTGGGATATCTCCCTGCCGCATTTCGGGCAGTGAGGCCTGCCGATCCTCGCAAATAAAAGCCTTAAATAATCGTAAATTTCCGTTACCGTGCCCACTGTGGATCTGGGGTTTTTGCTGGTCGTTTTCTGGTCAATGGAGATCGCAGGAGAAAGCCCCTCAATATAGTCCACGTCGGGCTTCTCCATCTGGCCCAAAAACTGCCGGGCATAGGCAGATAGGGATTCCACGTACCGCCTTTGTCCCTCAGCGTAAATGGTGTCAAAGGCAAGGGTGGATTTCCCCGATCCGGAAATACCGGTTATCACCACCAATTTATCCCTGGGAATTTCCACATCTATATTTTTCAGGTTGTGTTCTCTTGCACCTTTTACTATAATCTTATCTTTGCTCATCTTTTTATACCTTCCTTACCGCTGTTTTGCTTTACTACCCCGAAAACCCGGGCATTTATTTCAAAAATTACATCCCTTATCCTGGCAGCTTTTTCAAACTCCAAGTTCTTTGCCGCTTCCCTCATCTCTTTCTCGAGTCTTTCAAGAAGCGCTTTTATCTCCTTCTTGCTCATCTTGTTTATATCCTTATCCGGCAGGTATTCCATATTATCTTCCGCAGCTTTTGTAGCTTCTATAAGTTCCCGGATTCCCTTCCTTACCGTTTCGGGAGTTATGCCGTGCAACCTATTGTATTCCATTTGAATTTTTCGCCTTCGGTTTGTTTCGTTTATGGCTTTTGCCATGGACTCGGTAATGGTATCCGCGTACATGATTACCTTTCCTTCCGCATTTCTTGCAGCTCTGCCGATGGTTTGAATAAGAGACGTCTCGGACCTTAAAAATCCCTCTTTATCCGCATCGAGAATCGCAACAAGGGACACTTCGGGCAGATCCAATCCTTCTCTCAGAAGGTTTACCCCCACCAGACAATCGAATTTTCCAAGGCGAAGATCCCTCAATATCTGAAGCCTCTCCAGGGTATTTATTTCCGAATGAAGATATTTTGCTTTAATACCCACATCCTTCAGGTAATCGCAGAGGTCTTCCGCCATCTTTTTTGTTAGGGTTGTTACCAGCACCCTCTGGTCCTTCAAGGCCCTCTTTTTTATTTCCCCTATCAAATCGTCAATCTGTCCTTTAATAGGCCTTACTTCCACTTCCGGGTCCACAAGCCCGGTAGGTCTTATAATTTGTTCAACAATTTGGCTGGATTTTTCAAGCTCATAAGGGCCGGGGGTGGCGGACATAAAGATAACCTGATTAATCTTATTCTCAAATTCTTCAAAAGTAAGGGGCCTGTTGTCGAAAGCCGAAGGAAGCCTGAAGCCGTGTTCAACTAAGGCTTCCTTCCTCGAACGGTCCCCCGCCCACATGGCTCTAAGCTGCGGTATGGTTACGTGGGATTCATCTATTATAATCAGGTAATCTTCGGGAAAATAATCGAGCAATGTAAAGGGCGGTTCCCCGGGTTTTCGCCCGGTAAGGTGCAGGGAGTAGTTTTCTATACCCTTGCAGTATCCCGTCTCCAAAAGCATTTCTATATCGTAGTTGGTCCTCTGCTTCAATCTTTCCGCCTCTAATACCTTGCCCTGGCTTAACAGTTCGTTAACCCTTTCCTCCAATTCTTTTTGTATGGATTTTATCGCCATCTCCAAACGATCCCTGGGAGTGACGTAATGGGAAGCTGGAAATACCGCCACATGAACCCTTTCGCCTATCACTTCTCCCGTAAGCACATCCACTTCGGTGATTCTATCGATGGTATCGCCAAAAAACTCTATCCTTATAGCCCTTTCGGAAAACGAAGCGGGGAAAATTTCCAGTACATCTCCCCTTACCCTGAAGCTCCCCCTTTTAAAATCTATGTCATTTCTGACGTATTGTATTTCCGTTAACCTTCTTATTACCTCATCCCTGTCCCTCTCCATTCCGGGTCGAAGGGAAACCACCTGGCTTTCATAGTCCACCGGTGAACCAAGACTGTAAATACAGGAAACGCTGGCCACTATTACCACATCGCGCCTTTCGAAAAGGGCTGCAGTAGCCGAGTGGCGAAGTTTGTCTATTTCATCATTTATAGAAGCATCTTTTTCTATATATGTATCCGTTTGAGGAATGTATGCTTCAGGCTGATAGTAATCGTAGTAGCTAACAAAATATTCCACAGCATTTCCCGGGAAAAATTCCTTAAGCTCGCTGCAAAGCTGTCCCGCAAGGGTCTTATTATGGGCAATTACCAGGGTGGGTTTTTGAACCCTTTCTATAAGATGAGCAATTGTAAAGGTTTTCCCCGTTCCGGTCGCTCCGAGCAGTGTTTGAAACTTATAGCCCTTAAAAATCCCATCAGCCAGTTCTTCTATGGCTTTCGGCTGATCACCTTTTGGTACAAAATCCGATACCACTTTAAAACGGCCCATTTTCAGGCCCCCTTTTTTAATCGGTTATTCAATAGAAAATGTCACCTAAGCATTATAACAAAATTAGATTTCGTTTAAAAGTATTATCGAAACATTGTTCGGTATAATTTTATATTAAAAACCGGCCCTTTGCAATAAACCCGGGGCCGGTTTTTAATTTGATTTATTCGATTTTTTATTATTTTTTACCTTTATTCTAATTACAATCTAACATTACTTTTCTTGTGTATTTTTCATTGCAGACCGGAGCATGGTTATTGCGGTGTAAACTATGACGAATACTACAAGCCACTTTAGTAATGTTAAAGGTAAGGATTTTACAATATAAGCTGCTATTAATACGCCGAGAGAACCGAAGATTGTGATAGCCACCGAAGCTTTTCTGTCGTAAGCACCTTCCTGAACGAATTTAATGGATGCTGCCGGCATCAAGAAAGCGCAGGAACCCATCATTATGGGGAATGCCACCCTGGGGCTCATGCCGAGCGCATAAACCAGTGCCATACAGGGTGCGTAAAGTCCGATTCCTATAGTCATCAACGCGCCCAGGATAAAGTTACCTACCACACCGATAATTAATTTTGAACCGGTTAGCCCTATGGCTTCACCGCCAACAGGCATTAAACCTAATAAACCGATCACGAACACAAAGGCTACTATTAAAAGTGCTATACCCATACCCAGCTGAATTTTCTTTTCGGGAAGTTTTGCAACGATTCCTGCACCCAGAACCGCACCGAGGGTTGCAGCAGCAAGCATGGAAATTAAAGTGATTGGCTCCACTTTAATTACAGTCATGAATATGAAGGCTTCGAGTACAACTGGGATGGTCATGCTCACGTTCAAAGTACCGGGAATTAATCTGTCAGGTACCAATCGGAACAGCTTAAAAAGGGCGGTGGTCGGAGCAAAGCTTCCTATACCAAGGGTATCGAAAAAGTTTACGATAAATCCTACTACCGAGAGTGTAGCAAAACTTGCGTTGGAAAAGGTGTGCTTGTTTTTCACCGTATCCTTTACGAAATAGTAGGAAAAACCCAAGGTCAAAAGACCCAGCGCTGATAATACAGCTTGAAGCATATAATTTTTTCCTCCTTCTTATTAATAATTTTTCAATATTAATTTTTTTTTTATTTATTTTACGATTTTACAGCAGTCACCGCTGGCAGATGAACCGAGTAAGAATCCATATTTTACGGGATCTTCGGGATCTATCACCATCTGGTTAAAACCGGTTATAAATGCATTTCCCGTAATTTCAGGTATGACAGCTTTATAAGGCCCAACATTTGTCTCTGCCACCAATTCGCCTTTAAAAATAGTACCTATAATACTTTCATAATAAAAGGGCTGATTTAAACTGAGCTTCCCTTTTGCAAAGAGGGTAGCCATTTTTGCACTGGTGCCGGTTCCGCAGGGAGACCTATCCGCCTGTCCATCCCCAAATATAACAACATTTCTAAGGTGAGCGTCAGGATTATCGGTTTCATCGTATATTTCCACAAGGTCGATAGTTTTTATGTGTTCTTTTTCCGGATGCTGGACGCTTATCTGTTCATTGGCAGCTTTTTTAATTGACATTCCTATTTTTATTATTTCATCAACATTTTCCGGTTTTACTTTAATATTCAGCTGTTTCGCATCCACTATTGCAAAGAAACTGCCACCGAAGGATATGTCAGCCTTTATTTTGCCTATACCTGCCACATCTATTTCCACATCGGATTTGTATAAAAATGCAGGAACGTTTCTAACCGTAACCGATTTGACCACATTGTTTTCCACTTTGGCTCTTGCTTCTACAAGGCCTGCAGGGGTATCCAGTTTTACGTAAGTCACAGGCTCAACGGGTTTTACCATGCCCGTCTCGATGGCTACCGTTACCGCACCGATAGAGCCATGGCCGCACATATTGAGATAACCACCGCCGTCCATGAATATTATCCCAAAATCCGCTTCAGGATTCACCGGGCTTGTAATTATTGAACCAAACATATCCCTGTGACCGCGAGGTTCGTGCATTAAAGCCCTTCGTATATGGTCCATATTTTTTTCCAGATATTCCTTTTTTTCGGCCATGGTCTTACCCGGAATGGCAGGGATGCCACCTATCACCACACGGGTTGGCTCTCCCATGGTATGGGAGTCTACTGCATATATCATTTTTTCAAACCTCATTTTTTACCACCTCTTCTTTTCATTTTTTCTTTTAATATTTTTAGGGCTTTAATCATATCCTTTTCTTCGACGGTATTCTGGCACACTATTTCCGTTTCCATCCCTTCCTTTGCCTTGTCTAAATCAATTATATCCTCCATATACTCATTTTCAACCACAAGCCCGTTTCCTGCAAAGGTTAAGCCAACCACCGGTATACCCCTTTTGCCCAGTTCTTCAATATGAGCTGCAAAATCCACATGCTGATTTCCAAAACCTTCGGCATAGATAATTACTCCATCCACTCCCAGGGCTTCTGCCAGCATCCCCAATCTTTTTGCTACATAAAATTTTTCCTCATTGTCCTGCGGACTTCCCACCACTGCAACACCTAATAAATCTATTTCCTTATCCCTCCTTGCCACATCTACCATGGGGTCATTGACGTGGTGGAGGGTTGTTTCTTTTGTAGAAGGTCCTACACCCATTTTTACCACTCCTAAGTTACCGAATGAATGCCGCCATCCTTTACCTCGTTGGGAGTAAGAATAATCGGCACATTCCCTAAATCTATGATGGATTTTCCTCCCCTTACTCCGCCCGGCTCGGAAGGCATTATAATTTTTTCGTGCATTGCTCCCTGACCGCCGAGCTCTTTTACTATGAGTACTTTGGGCAAGCCCTTTCTTTTTACATCTTTAAAAACCATAGTGTTTACTGCTTCTTCTGGTGATAATTTCTTCAGCTCCTGTCTTATTCTATCCAGTATAAAATCCGCTACCTGATGCGCTGCCAGGGGCCCCCGCCTCTCCATACCGGTACCCTTTTCAATAACCACATTAATCCTGAAAATAATATCTTTATTTCCTGGGGTACCGGGCATGTTAAAGGCTACCTTATCCTTAAGAACCCCATGGGAGGAACCGAATTCCGATACCTGTTTTCCTTCTTCATCAACTCCGGTAAGAAAAACCACCATTCCGTTTAATATATGAGTAATCCCTTCCCCTATTTTCCCCTCTACTTTTGTCATTACCGGGATAATATCCATAATTGTATTTGTGAAAATATTTCTATTTTCGGGATAAATTACATCAAACGTTATTTTTTTCACAAGTTGGCTAATTTTTAAAGCTTCTTCCGTTAATGAAGAATCAATATATAAGGTATTATTGCAGATTTTCGTATTATCTGAAATTTTAATATCTTTTATTAAATATTCCCTTATTTTGAGCTCCCTTAAGACTTCTTCTCTCGGGAGTACCCTCAGGTTTTCCTTTTTTAACTCTTTTTCTCTTTTTTTCTGCCTCTCAATGGCTTCCACGTATTTTTCAGGCATCTCTACGGTAACGCTTTTGGCGTTAGCCATAGATATCTTGAACATATGAAGACCCCCTGACTGCCCCCAAAAAATTTTTTTCAACTCCCGGCAAAAGCTTTTTGGCTTTTGCCGGGTATAATTTGGGGGGTATTAGATTTTTGCTTTGTATTCGTAGGGCAGGTGAATGATTTTTCCGGGAACATCAATCTCTTTGAGTGCTTTTAATGCATCTTTTAATATCGCTGTTTGCATTGCTTTGTTGTTGGGTTCCCCAACGTTGGCTCCCATGGGTACCATCGGAGCGACTATTCTCGGGGAACCCTGCTGTTTTGCTACCGGCGGCAGTGCTGCTATAAGCACCGTAGGAATTCCCGCACTTTCAATTGCTCTCTGCACAATCACGGCAGAGCGGTGGCAGGTCCCTCACCCGGCAGTTAAAACAGCTACGTCAACTCCTTCTTTTTTCAAGATTTCCGCAATAGCAGGACCGGTTTCCTCCTGAAATTTCTTAACGTTCCCACCGCCACCCATAAATCCTATATTGACTGGTGCAATGGCTTTTATAAAACCTTCTGCTGCTAATTCTCTTAATCTATCAATAGGGAACATACAGTTTATATCTCTGTTTACATCGGTGTTATCATAACCTCCGTGAGTTACCATCAACTCCGAAGAAGGAGTATCTCCCGGAATTTCACGGAAGGTAAAATCGCCTGCTAAATTGAAGGGTTTTTGTGATTTTAAGTGAACACCCGCTGCAGTAACAAAGGCAACAGTGCAATCCTTTAATTCTTTGGTAAAAGGAGTAAAAACGGGTGGTGGGGTTATTGGTACGAATATTTCCGACTGCAGCCCTTCTATTACCGTCAATTTCATCTTTCACGACCTCCCATCATTTATTAATGTCACATAGCTCATCATTAATTCCACTTCGTCTCCTTCAGAGGGGTGCCTGTCGGATATGAGCATCCTCAAGGGCACCCGTAGCATTCCCATTCGACCTTTAAATTCTATTTTTACATCCCTTTCGGTAACCTCAATTATCCTTCCTCTTATCCTGTTGAGGCCCGAATATAATTCATCCATCTAAAAGACTCCCTTTAAGCCTTATATTTTTCATCCACCAGTTTCTGATTATTTTCCACTACCGACTGATCCCATTTCTTGGAAGGAGGCAGGATTTTTACACCGGCCATTTTTGCTTTTAGCATTGCTACTGCCCTTCTTGCATCTTCGGGGCACAAAGTGTTATCTCCGAGAATCTCGGATTCCATACCGTTTTTGTCTTTGTTGAGCTCTACCATTGCATCCATGTATTTATTTCCAACTATTAACTGACCCTGATAGGCTGCATAGGTAACACCGACTACCGGTATCCCGCGTTTTCCTATTTGTTCAATGTGGGACGCAAAGTCGATGTGGTTGTTTCCAAAGCCTTCGGTGGTTACAATGGCACCGTCTACTCCCAGTGCTTCTACTAAAGCGCCCAATCTTTCGGAAACGTAGAATTTCTCCTCGTTAATCTGCGGGCTTCCTACGAATACTACACCGACCAGGTTGAGTTCTTCATCCTCTGCCAGCAGGTTCACCAGCGGTTCTCTGAAGTAGTGGCGGGTATTTTCCTTGGATGCGGGTCCAATGCATGTTAGAGCGTGAATTCCGCCGTCCCTTACTTCATTGGGAGAAAGAACTACGGGTATATTTCCGAGGTCTACATTCGGCCTTCCTCCAAGAACACCTGCGGGTTCTTTCGGGAGTATCACGTTATCGTGCATTGCACCCTGGCCCATGATTTCTTTTACCAGAACTACCCTTGGCCTTCCTACTCTCTCCACATCTTTGTATTCGGTGACTTTTACAGCTTCCGAAGCGGGCTTTTTCTTCAATACCTCTCTGATTTCCTGAATAACAGCATCGCAGGCCTTGTGTGCAGCGTAGGGTCCCTTTCTTTCCATACCGGTGCCGCCCTGAATTGTTACGTGAATCCTTATCATAATATCGTTCTCATCAGGGCATCCGGGCCTTCCGAATCTTACTTTTTCTCCGATTATTCCTTCGCAGGAACCGAATTCATGCACCTGTATGCCGCTTTCGTCCACACCGGTAAGCACAACCACAGCTCCGGACATTACATGAGTTACACCTTCTCCGAGAGGACCTTCCACCTTGGTAGCAATGGGGATTACGTCCATTATTGTATTTGTAAAAACATTCTTGTTGTCGGGAGTGATGATGTCGATTTCCATTTTCTTTGCAATTGGGTCTGCTTTTAATGCATCTTCCATTAATGACCTTCTAATGGTAAGAACTCCGTTTTCAAAGGAGGTTTCTTCACCCAATCTTACCTCTTTTACTTCAAATTCCCTCATTACAAGGGTGCGTTTTACTCTATCCTCAATTTTTGCTTCTTTTTTCTCCTCTTTTGCCTCCACCGCTTCTTTTTCAGGGGCTGGAGCGGTAGCCACAATTGCGGGAATTTCAAGGTTTATGCCTTTACCTTCTTCAATGTGAATCCTGATTACGTTTGGAGCGGTTTTTACCGGAGCGGCTTCTACCACTTTTGCTTCCTTTGCTTCTACTGCCGGAACTGCTTCCTCTATCTCCTTTACCGCTTCTTCCCCACCTTCAATCATATCGGGAGTAATGGGTGTAAGAGCATCCACCGTTTTTACAAGTTTTTTGCCGAGTACCTGCCCGATGGTCAATACATTTGCGGGTATTTTCAAAAGTCCTGAATCTTCTAAGTCCGGGAATATAGCGGGATCTTCTAAATCTGCCGGACTTATTACCGTACCTGCCTGTGCAAGGCAGCAAACCACTGCAGGATCGTTTTTATGCTGGCTGGCTGTTTCTGGAGTTATAGACATCCTTTTTACCTCCTTTTCTTTCTAAATAGACTTCTTCTTTATTATTTTTTTAATCTGCGGACCAATTTATGACCTACGGTACGCAGGACATGATCCGTATGATGGTAAACAGGAAGCTGCAGTTTCGGGGCAACTCCCATTACCGTATTGGTGCAGTCACTGCATGTCCCGACCAAAACTACGTCAGCACCGGCTTTTCTGAGCTTTAATATTTTTTCTGCCTGACCCGGGCAGTTGCCGGGATTCTCGCATTTTATGCCGCCCTTTACGTCCACTACCTGTTTGCACCTTTCTACCCCGGCTACAGGAGCACCCATTTTTTCCGCTACTTCCCTTAACCTTGCTTCATTAGCCCCGCAGCCGCAAACCAAAAGCCCTATCTTTCTTTTCTCCTTTGGTAGAGGATCGGTTACGATTACGCCGCCGGTGGTTTTAATTACCGCTGCGTCTAAATTTACGCTTTTTCCCGTAAAGGGGCCACCCATCAAAATTTCACCGTATTGTCCTTCAATACCGCCTGCTTTTTCTATTAACTCCGATACGGGGGTTCCGATGGGTACATCAAAGAACACTAAGGGTTTCCTTCCTGACTTTAATCTTCCAACTACGGTCACATTTTTAGATATCACCGGTTTTCTGTAATCCACAGCCTCGGCAATTCTCGACAGGGTTTCCACATTGGTTACTACCGCTTTTGCCGCAGCAGGCAGTTGGTCAGGCCTCAGCAGTACCCCCAGGATATCGCGAACCAGAGCCCTTTCTTCTCCCATCGGGTAAATATCGGGCATCATTTTAACCTCAATTCTGTCGTCATCAATCACCGATTTCATTGCTTCAATAGCTTTCTTGTTCTTTTCTTTTATTGCAATACACCCTTTTGATGCATTGGTTACTTTCATCGCGTACTTTAAGCCCCTGTAAATTAGCTCCGGTTTTTCCTCCATCTGCTTTACGTTGTGATACAAAAGGGGTTCGCACTCTATACCGTTTGCAATAACATATCCACCTTCAAGATTCACGTTCATTTTTATATGGGTGGGAAAACCGGCACCGCCCATACCGACAATACCCGCTTCTTTAATGGCTTCCAGGATATTATCGGTTTCCTTAATAGGCACAAATTCTTCCGGTTGTTCCTCATCCGCTAAAATTTCTATATAATTTTGAGTTATATTTACAACCTGGCCGTAGAGGCTGGAGTGGATATTGGCGCCCAATCCATTGGGGACTGCTATTAACTGACCTTTTTTAACCCTGTCCCCAACATTTACCTGAGGGATGGCAGGAGCACCAATGTGTTGTTGCAAATATATGAAAATCCTCTTGCTCAACCGCGTCACCTCCTTTGTGATTGCGTTAACAAATTACTTGCAAACTTCATGCCATTGTTCCTGTCAATAACGATTATTTTTTTAAATAAATTTTGTTATTTCCATAATTTTTATCAATGAGAAAAAATCTATTTTGTACTTAAGTTACCCATATAAAAACTTTTACATTCTATGAGAGCGATCCAAGTTTTTACAAGAAATATTCGACATAGTGTACAAAAATTCGACGTTAATTTTATAACATATTTTAACATTTTATTTGTTATATCATTCACAATCAGCGTTTTGTCATATAATTGACAAATAAAAAAGCATGTCCAATAAGCTGACACATTGTCAGTCTGCTGGACATGCTGAGATCCCTAAGGACTGCATCTTGTAATACAAGGTACTTCTTGGTATCCCCAGTATTTCCGAGGCCTTTGCCTTATTGTAGTTTGAAATTTTTAAGGCTTCAATTATGGCTTTTCTTTCCGCTTCCTGAACCACTCTTTCCAAGCTCAGATCGCCCATATCCCGGGATGGCCCATCCTTTTTATGCTCAAAGTAATTCAAAAGAGAATTGGGAAGCATATCTTCTTTGATTACGCCGTCCTCCGCCAAGATAACCAGTCTTTCTACCACATTTTTCAATTCCCTTACGTTTCCCGGCCACGGGTATTTCAACATCATCTCCATGGCACAGGGTTCTATCCTGTTTATTACTTTTTTATTTTCCACCGAAAATTTTTTAAGAAAGTAATTGATAAGATACGGGATATCCTCCGTTCTTTCCCTCAACGGAGGAACTTTAATACTTACCACATCCAAGCGGTAAAATAGATCCTCCCTGAACTTGCCTTCTTTTACCATTTCCTTCAAATCCCTGTTAGTAGCTGCAATAATCCTGATATTTACTTTGATGGGTTTAATCCCGCCCACTCTGTAAAATTCCCGGTTTTCCAGCACCCTTAAAAGCTTTGACTGCATTTCCAAGGGTAACTCACCTATTTCATCCAGAAAAACCGTCCCCCCGTCCGCTATCTCAAATTTTCCAGGTTTTCCCTTCTTTTGAGCTCCCGTAAATGCACCGGATTCATATCCGAAAAGCTCGCTTTCAATCAGGTTTTCCGGTATGGAGCTACAGTCCACAACCACAAAGGGCATATCCCTTCTCGCACTGGAGTAGTGAATCGTCCTTGCCAGCAGGTCTTTTCCGGTGCCGCTTTCCCCCTGAATTAATACCGAAGCATCGCTTTCCGCCACTTTTTTAGCAAGCATTAAAAGGTCGTACATTACCTTGCTCTTGTAGACGAAATTTTCCGTTTCCGTTTCCGGATAAAGTTTTTTTATTTCATCCTTCAAGTATTCCAAGTACTTAATTTTATCTTCTGCCTTTTTCAGTTCATTGCTCAATTTTTTTATTTCCGTCACGTCCTGATCTATCGAGACCACCCATGCAATAGCTTCATTTTCCATTATGGGAATGGAGCTAATAATAGCTACACTACCTTCCCTTGGTCTGTGTTCAACAAATTCCATCGGTTTTCCTGTTCTCAGTACCTCCAGCGCCAATGCGTTTGGAAAAAACATCCTTATATCCTGATCAATAATTTGCTCCTTTTTAATACCGTAAAGCTCCTCTGCCTTTTTATTCCAGTAAACCACCCTCATTTGCGAATCAATTACACATATTCCCTCATTTATGTGTTCCAAAACCTTATCCAAAGGAACCTTAAAATCCATATGCTCAAAATTTTTTTTCGTAATTTGCACCTCCCCTTCTTGCCCAGGTGAAGGATTATGTATTATTATAGCATTTTATCCGCAGGGTATAAATGCGAAAAATGCATTTTTCGACAAAAAAAATTAAACCGGGCGGAATACCCGGCTTTAATTTACATAGATAATTTTATTTCTTCTCCGCGTTATAAAACCGTTTGAGCGCTGTCCGTAGGTATCTTTATTTTCGTGCTGCGCATCGATGTTCATTATTTTCATCATTATTTCCCGTTTTTCTTCTTCGGACGCATTGATGTAAGCTTTTAAGAGCATTTCTCTTTCCCGTTCTAAGTACTGTTCTCTGGTCATATTATCCCTCCTTTTTTATGTAAATTAACTAAAAATGATATGATAAAAATTATTGCGATAATTGTTGAGACTGTTATATCTTTCACAATTATTATATACTATGTTAAAAAATTATTCAAGTATGTATGTTAAAAATATCCTACAATTTTCTATAATTTTTTCAATTTTTATTTTTTATCCCTCAATAATATTATTTCACCTTTTGCTAAAATTATACATAAAAAAACCTCCTTCCATTCAGGAAGAAGGTTTTTTACTAAATAAATTTTTTATCTTTTTAATGAGGCTCGACTCCTCCAAGGATATTGCAGGGACCTCTTCTCCCCGGGGTATCAGCACAACCCCGAGGTTTTCAAACCCATAAGGGTAAAAGGACATCTCAGAATACTTCACCTCATTTTTCGTATTCAAATATTCCATCCAGAGATAGGCAGGTGCAAGGGCTTTGATTTCCTTTAGATCTTCAATGGAATTTACAGCTTTATTGTTTATTGAAAGGATGATATCACCGGGTTTCAATCCCATTTTTTCTGCTGGAGAATTTTCTAATACATAAAGAATCCTCATGCCAAAAGGAGGAACGGTAAAGAGAGGATCCCCTTTTTTCTCTTTTGTTTTGCCAATATTTATTAAATATTCATGCCCTACCGGAGCAAACAAGGCAGCAATGTATTTAAAAAAGTTAATCCTTGATGCCAAAACGGAAAGAAGTATCAACAGGGTGCTGAATATCAAAAGATTGAAGGCCGATTCCCTTCCTTTTTTACCGGGAAGCCTTGTCAATGCAAAATCTCCGTAGCCCAAAGCTGCGACAACGGGAAGCATCAGGTAAAGAGCATTTTCCAGGTCTACAAAAGGAGGCCTTATTATAGGCCACCAGTCGGGCATATTTACCGCATCCACTCCAGAAGGGATCCCGGTAGCTATTGTCAACAGTATAAAGGGTACCGGCCAAAAGCTTTGCATTAAATAACCGCCTATAATTCCCCTTTTTTCGTCTTTAATAAACACCGGTGAAGCGTTTAAATGCCCGGAAAGATATATCAGGAGGCTTTCCACTGCATGAAGTACCCCCACCAATGCCATTAATCCCGCCACATCTACCTTTGGAACCCCAAACAATAAGGAGATTACCGATATTATACCGCCTGCATAGGAAAAGCACATTAGATGTGGGCTTATCAGCATCAATAAAAGGGCAAGGGGCCATACATAGGAAAGCCCCGAGCCCGCTATACTTACACCAAGGGCTACTACAATTACGCTTCCCAAAAAACCGCCGAATATGCCGTACAAAAGCGAAGACGAAACCCTTTTTATGGGATTCGTCGTAACAAAACCAAACATTTTCTCTTCAAAGTCTGCGGCTCTTTTATATTGAATATAAACAATTACCAGAACAAACCAAAAAAAGGGGTTAAAAATAGCCTGGGGAATACCAAGCAGTATAAAGGTAATTAATTTTATAACAAGGTTCATAAATCAATAGCTCCCCGTATTTATTTTATTTTTTATAACTTCCATAGCTTTTTTCAACCAGATATCGTTATCCAGCGGTGAATTAAAATCCCCCGGATTCTGCTCTTTTTTAAATGTAATGTCGGGAATTATGCCCTTACCATCGATGGATTGCCCGGAAGGGAGAAAGTATTTTGCAATGGTGAGTTTTATTCCTGCACCTCCCGCTAAGGGGACGAGCTCCTGCACCGTTCCTTTTCCAAAGGTTTTTTCTCCCAGTATTATCCCGGCTTTAAAATCTTTTATTGCCCCCGCTACTATTTCGGACGCGCTGGCGCTATTTTCATTTACCAGGACCGCAAGGGGAATATTAATTTTATTTTCATCCGAATAGAATTCTTCCAGCCTGTTTTTATTTTTATCTTCCGTATACACAATTAAACCTTTCCCCAGCAAAAGGTCCGCCACCTTAACCGCCGAATCCAAGGAGCCTCCCGGATTATTCCTTAAATCCAGTATTAAAGCCTTTGCCTTTTTCAATTTTATATATTTCAGAGCATCCGCCACTTCCTGAGGAGTATAAGTATCAAAAAAGGAAATTCTTATATAACCAATATTATTTTCTATTAACTGGTATTTTACCGTTTTAATCTTTATATTGTCTCTGATTAGTTCAAATTTTAGTATATCCTTTACACCCGGTCTTTCTATGTAAACGGTCACCTTAGTTCCCTTTTTGCCTCTCAATAATTTTACCGCTTCGTCCAAGCTTTTACCTTTAAGGTTCACATCGTCCACTTTGACTATTACGTCTCTTGGAAGAATGCCCGCTTTTTGGGCTGGAGTACCTTCAATAGGCGAGATTACGATTATGTTGCCGGTTTTTTCATCCACAGCTAAGGATAATCCAACTCCCTCAAAGGAACCGTTTATGGAGGAGATGAAATCTTCAAATTCATTACTATCCATATAAACCGAATAAGGGTCATTTAGAGCATCCACCATTCCCTTTATTGCACCCTGCACCAGAACCGAATCGGGGACATCTTTTACGTATTTCCCCTTTATATAATTCATTACTTCAAGCAGGGGGGCTATTTCATCTTTCTTTTCCGGCAATATTAAATTACTTTCTTTTAAAGCAGAAAGGGGCATAGTTTTAAAACTAAGCCCAAGGTAAAAAGAAAAAACGCAAAGCACAGTAACAGCAAATACGGTAAAAATTATTCTTTTATTTACATTCTTCAATGGAAAAACCACCTAACCTTAACCTCTTTTTGTAAATTGAATTAAAAACCCTGTTATTATATTATACTCTAAATTACACCCGATAAATCCCTGATCTTTTAAAAATTTAATAATTTTTACTACTTCAGCCAATCCCACGGGTTTACATGCTGGCCTTCCTTTCTTACCTCAAAGTGAAGGTGCGGCCCCGTTGAAAATCCTGTACTTCCTACATCAGCAATCTTACTGCCTTTTTTTACCTTGTCCCCTTCCTGGACGTTTATCTTTGAAAGGTGTGCGTACAAAGTAGATATGGAACCACCGTGGTCAATTATAACCGTATTGCCGTACCCTCCGTACCAACCGGTATAAATTACCACACCGTCCTCCGCTGAGACTACATCGGCACCGTAAGGTGCTGCTATATCAACGCCCGTATGGAATTTCTTCACTTTAAAGATGGGATGCACCCTCCAGCCGTAATTGGAAGTTACCTGCTGGGAAGAAGGCACCGGCCATTGGAATACTCCCGTCCCCACATATTTCCTCTTATTTTGCGACTGAATCTTCTGTATCATAGCTGCAATTTGCTTGGAATCTCTTTCTAATTGTTCCTCTTCCCTTAAATACTGCTGCCTTTCCTTTTCCAATTCAGCAAGAAGCTTTTTCCTCTCTGCCTGCCGCGAAGCTATTTGAGTCTTTTTCTCCTTTATTGTGTTCTGCTGCTGGGCTATTTCATACTGCTGTTTTTCCAATAAGGCCTTTTTCTGGTTTACCTCTTCCCGAATGGCTTTATAATTATCTAAAAGGTCTTTATCGTAATCTACAATTCGCTTTACCATATCCAGCCTTGTAAGGAAATCGGAAAAACTTGATGCGGATAGGATAACTTCTATGTAATCTACAGGGCCCGCCTTATACATTGCCACAAGCCTGCTGGCGAGGCTTTGTTTTTGATTCTGTAAAGCATTCTCAGCATTTTTTAATTCCTTCTTGGTCTGTTCTAGCATCTTCTGGGTTTTGACTAATTTAGCCGCTACCGCCTCCAAATCCTTTTGAGCCCGGTCCAATTCCTTCTCTATTGCCGTAAGCTCCTGGACGACGTTTTTCTTTTTTGTTTCCACCTTATTTATATTATTTTTTACATCGTTTAATCTGCTCTGTATCTCCTTCTGCTTTTCCCTTAGCTCTTCCAAATCAATGCCCAGGGCTGTCCCACAGGAAAATACCAAGAAGAATAAAAGCAGAATCGGTAAAATTCCGCTTTTTAACCTCTTCCTCAATGTTCTCCCTCCCTGTAGAATTTTTTTAATTAAACCTTTAGAAATCTCTTCAAGGAAAAGGCACTTCCAAGTGCTCCCAGCAGCATACCCATTAACCCGAAATAGGGAAGGTATATGTAGAAAACTTCTACCGGTACAAGGGATATCATCGGCAGGTTTATTTTTATTGTGGAGTAAAAATAATTGTAAGCAACGGCAAGAATAATTACAGCCACCGCTGAACCTGCCAGTCCCAGTATCATTCCCTCGATAAAAAACGGCCACCTGACAAACCAGTCCGTAGCTCCTATAAATTTCATGATCTGGATTTCCCGTCGCCTTGCAAAGACGGTAATTCGGATAGTATTGGAAATAATAAAAATAGACAGCAGGGCAAAGGCGAGCATGGCCACAACGCCAATTAACCTCATCCAGTAGGTTATTTTAAAGAGTTTTTCCACTACTCCCTTGCCGTATTTTACTTCTTCAATACCCTCCAGGATTTTAATTTTTTCCGCCACACTTTCCACCTGCTGGGGTGTCTTCACCTTTATTCTGAAAGAATCGGGCAAGGGATTTTCAATTCCCTCTAAAAGCTCCGGACCTACTTGTTTCTTAAACTCCTCAAAAGCATCTTCCTTTGAAATATATTTGAACTCACTTATTTCTTCCATTTTTTGCAGCTGTTTTTTGAGAAGGTCTACCTGCAGTTGATTTAAACCGCTTTTAATATAAGCTGTAATCTCCACCTGGGATTCCACGTCCCTGGCTATGTAATCCACATTTATAGCCAGCATTAAAAAAGCTCCCAGTATAATCAGAGCAGAGGCTACCGCACCGGCAGAAGCAATGCTCATCCAGCTGTTCCTTAAAAGGCTTTGCATCGCTTCCTTTAAAAAATATTTTAAAGTCCTCGGCTTCATCCTAATAGACACCTCTTTCTTCATCTCTCACCAGCTTGCCCGAATCTAACTGAAGCACCCTTTTTCTCATGGCATTGACTATATCTTTGGCATGGGTGGCGACGATTAAGGTAGTGCCATTCATGTTTATTTCATTTAAAAGTTTCATTATCTCCCAGGAGGTATCAGGATCAAGGTTTCCCGTAGGTTCGTCGGCTATTATGACATCGGGATTATTCACCAAAGCCCTGGCTAAAGACACCCTCTGCTGTTCTCCCCCCGAAAGTTCGTGGGGCTTTGCGTTCATCTTATGTGAAAGTCCTACCATTTCCAGGACCCTGGGCACCCTTTTTTTGATTTCCCTTAAAGGCGCTTCTATAACTTCCATAGCAAAGGCCACGTTCTCGTAGACGGTCTTTTGCGGCAAAAGTCTGAAATCCTGAAAGACGACGCCAATCCTTCGCCTTAAAAAAGGTACCTGGGAATGCCTCATTCGGGTAATATTTTTACCGTTGAAAAAAATCTGCCCTTTTGTAGGCATCTCTTCACGAATTAACAATTTAATAAACGTAGATTTCCCCGCACCGCTGGGGCCTACGATGAAAACAAACTCTCCCTTCTGGATTTTTACTGTAATATCCTGTAAAGCTACATGACCTCCACTGTAAATTTTTGTCACATTATACATCTCTATCACGAATATCACCCCGAAAATTATATCGACAAAATACCCTGATTTATTTAAATTTCGACGAAAAAAATAAAAATCCTTCCCTTTTTTCGGTATTAATTTCAGGAAATATTGGGAAAATTATCTTTTCCCATAAAAAAAGGCCGTCAAGCCTTTTTGGCAGACAGCCTTTGCCTTATTTCCTTTGGAATTAAATCCGCTACTTTACCCGTAGCTGCACATATGCTTGTATCCGCGGCACCGTAGTAAACGATTATCTCATCCTCATCCTCAAGAATTTCTTTGTCCTTTACCGGTACCGCTCCGCAGGTAAAAACCACATTGGGTACCCAGCTTTCTCCCTTCTTCCCTATCTCGCTTTCCGTTTCCGGAGAAAGTACAGGATTCGGAGACCTGTAGAGAACCTTCCCCGGGTCTTTTAGATCCACCAGCAGCACTCCCAGCCGGTAGACCAGTTCAAAGTCCACACCGTGGTATATTAAGAGCCAACCGTACTTGGTCTTCAGCGGTTGGGCTCCCGCTCCTATTTTCAATGAATCCCACATGAAGCCGGACCTGGGTCCCACTATAATCTTATGGCCTTTATCCGGCCAGGGAAATTTAAGCTCATCGGAAAAAGCCATCCAGATGCTCGGTTCAATTCTGTGGTAGATTACGTATTTCCCATCTATTTTTTCAGGAAAAAGCAAAGCATCTTTATCCCAGAGACCCGGAAATGCAAGTCCCAGCCTCTTCCACCTGTCAAATTCCCTGTTGAGGAAGTCTTCCAGCTTTATAGAAGCAGCGGCAATCTGGGCAACCACTCCGTCGTAAGCGGTGTATAACATAAATATCTCATCATCGATAATTACGATCCTGGGGTCTTCACACCCTTTTACCTCTTCTTTGGTCTGGGGTATGAAAATGGGATTTTTTAACCTTTCTATAACGTTGAAGCCATCAGTTATAGCAAGACCGATCCGCGACACCTCATCATGCCCGTAAGCTCTGTAAAGAATGTATACCTTCTCGCCCCGGCGGAAGGCTGCGGCATTTAATACATACCTGTTCTCCCACCAGTGTTCCTTTATGGGTGAAAGTATTGGCTCAAATTTGTACCTTTTCAAAACCCCTGCAGGAGGCCAGGGTTCTATGTCCTGAATCACAACTTCTTCCTGATAGGGTACCGCTCCCAGAAGTTCCTGCCTTAAATCCTGGGCTTCCCTGCCCAGTCCTATAAGGTTAAAGATTTTCCTTTCAATATCCCTAACATCATTTCCCAGTTCCCGGTAAACCTCTTCTATAAAATCATGGTTAAACCAGTCCCTCTCCACATGTAAAAACAGCGGTGTGGGAATCCCTTCTCCTCCCTTAAAGCTGTAACTGGCCCACGTCCAGACGGAACAGGGCATGAAGGTACCGTCTTTCAAAGTGGCGCTTAAACCGTAGCCCCTCACCATAGTCCTGAGAAAGGAGGCGCAATCTTCCCCGTCCTCCCTCTGCAGCAGCCCGGCTAATCTTTCTACCCTTTTTACAAACTCCCTGTGTATAATATTTTCAAATATATGGTGGGCAGAAAAAATATTCTTGCCGTAATGCCCTTTGATAGAATTTATTACTTTTATTCCTACCTCTTTGTGCTCGGCTGAAAAAGTTGCCCATAATTTGGAATAATATTCGGCTTCCACCAGGCTTTTGGCAATCCTGCAAAAATACCTTACCTTAGGATAATCCCCTCCCATACCCTTTCCTAAGGTTACCACCGAAATTCTGGCCGTCAACCTGTTGTAATCAGATATCTCCCTCAATTCACTTATACCTGGGAAACGTTCCCTGTTTATGATTACCGGGGCAATATCCGTTTCCTCAAAACTATCATGCCTCAGGTTGTCCTTTAACCATGAAAAAATCCTCTCGAAATAGTCGGCATCTTCGGTGTACTGGGCCAGTGTTAGAATATCCCTGACATCTACGTTATCCAGCATTTCTCTTAAACTTTTGTATTTCATCATTACCAGGAGATTCCGGGGAGGAAACTCATACACAATTTTTCTTAAAATTTCCCACTTTATCGCAAGAACCCTGCCGTGAGGGAATTTTGTGAAAACATTATTGCAAAATTCTACCAATCCTTTTTCAGTAGAAAGTTCTCCCGGAAATACCTCCTTCAATTTCCTTTCAAGGTTCATTATGAATTCTCTGTATTTTTCTACCACCCTTTCCGGTTCATCTTCCCGGGTTTTCAGCTCCTCGGATACAAATCCACTAAAGGCATTTTTGTACTTTTTATGCAGCCTTTTTAATATTTCATTGGGATATACTTCTTTCCCTCTTATCCCCTTTAACCTTTTAGGAATAACTATTGGCACCCCGGGAATATACTCAATATAATCTAAAGGGGTCAGGGCAGGGTTTTTGTATATGGATTTCTCCTTCCATCGGGCAGTAAAATTTACCTTTTCCTTTTCAAAGGCTTCAAAGCTTTCTTTTATCTCGCCCCGGTTATGTTCTTTGATGTATCCCGCTACTCTTCCTTCGTACAGTGCTAAAAAGGAATTCATCAAGTCGTCTTTTGATCGTTCTTCCTGAAAGGCTGTCCCCAGCAAAAAGGAATAAACAATTTTTGCCCATAGTTCGCCGGAAAAAGAGAACTCGGACGGTGAAGAAGTCAATAAATTATCCAATTTTTCAATTAAACTGTCGTGCAATATTTCCGAAAGTATTTTTCGATAGTGTGTATATCCGGCCTTAAACTCCTTTACGTATTCCTCATAATTGCAGAAAACTTCCTTTGGCTCTTCACCTTCCCGGTAATCGTATAAATCCGGGAACTTTATTACCTTTTTTGCCTCCTTCCACCTTTTTTCATCCTCAATCACCCTGCTGAAGAGAGCATAAACCATTTCCTTAAAAACTATGGACCTCTTGCAAAAAGTTGAGGGAGATAACTTGCAACCCAAGTAAACTTCGCAGATTTTTTTGTTTTCCCTCAATAAAAAAGTCAGGAGCCAGGGATTCAGGCCATAACCTCCAGCTAATTCTTTGTTTTTATCAAAGTCCCTGGAAAGTTCCTCTATAATATCTCCGGAAAGGGCAAACAAACCGCTAAGGGGATCAGTAAATCTTACCCGGTATAATACCGAAAGGAGAGGTGCCACCAAAAGAGGACCTGCGGTATCTTCCAGGGGATGCCTTTGAAAAACCGCTATGGAAGCATGATATCCTTCCGCAATCGGCTGATAAAGCCTATCCACCCACTGGGATTTTATGCCCTTTCCCTTTTCCTGCATCAAATCCGCTTCCAGAAGGACCGCATCGCTTTTTAATTTTCTTGCCGCTTCTAAAATTGCCCTTATGCTAAATCCCCTTCCATTAACCCCCTTCGGCATCAAAAACGCTATGACTTCTTCGTGAAATTCTTTTTTTATTGTATCCAGGACATCCTTCCCGGCAGGGTCGCCAACTGCCATAACAAGCTTAGGCTCTTTCAAATCTTTAAGGCTGTCCTTGGCAATTTTAATCACTTCTAATAGAGTATTTTTTTCATTATAAAAGGGAATTCCTATTATTACTTTCGCATTAATACTTTCCGGGATACATTTATTTATATCCTCCAATGCATTAAAATAAAGGACATTATCTACACCGCCGGAACGCATTCCACCGCATTTCCCCTTTCAAACTCATTTAAAAGCTGACAGGCCATCAAATAGGAAACCAGAGCTTCTGCACCCTGATTTAAATTCACACCGTCGGGGACAAGAGCATCATGACATCCCTGGGTTTTGTCATTAATAAGGGGCACTTTGTTAATATTTTCTCCCATGTACCACTTAAAAGCTACCCTGGCCAGGACCATGTATTCCTTATCCCCGGTTGCAATATAGGCCTGAAGGCAGGCAAGTATTATGGAAGCTGCATCCACCGGCTGCTGATCAAAAAGAGGAGGTTTATCTTCTTTATTCCACCAACCCCGGTTTCCAACTATATTTAAATACCCCTTTTTAAAAAGAGCACCGGATAAAAATTTGAGGGTTTTGTTAGCAACCTTCAGCGCTTTTTTATCACTGCTTAGTTCATAATAGGAAAACAGCGAATGGGGCAGCAGTGCATTGCAGTAGGTTAGCCTATCCTCAAACCACTGCCATTCCCCACAGCTATTTTGCTGGTATTTTTCTATCAAATGATAGGCTAATTTTTTAGCCGAATCCATTATAAATCTATTTCCCGGGAAAATATCCTCTAAGTAGAAAAGCCCTATAAGGCAATAGGCGGCAGCCCGGAGAGACCGTATATTGCCTATATACTCAATACTCTTCAGGATGAGATTCAAACCGAGATTTTTCAATTCCGCATCCCCATGGGTTGCCACATAGCAGGATGCTAAAAATGCCCTCCCAAAACAGTCTTCCGAATCCAAGTCCGGCAAAAACTTTTTGTCCACTTTTAAATTTGAAAAACTGCCGTCTTCTTTTTGGGCTTCCTTTAAAAAATTTGCATATATCTTTGAAAGTTCCCTGCCTTCTTCATTTTTCATGTTCAGGGATACAATAAGCGCCCGAGCATTATCATCGACGGTATACCCGCTGCTCTTATCCGGTTCGTCTTTTTTCGAGAACTGTATTATGCCGTTTTTGTCGGTCATTTTCAAAAGATGTTTATACATCTTCCGCTGCACTCCTTTTTAATTTTACACCGAGGAGTTCTTCCATTATCTCGATGTAATTTTTGGCCACATTTGGCCACAGCATGGTTTCTCCCAATTTCCCCGCATTTTTTTCAAGTTTTACCTTCAATAACTCATCGGACAACACCTTATCCATCAACAAAGCTAACTGCTCCGGGTCAGCACAAGATGAAACCAGCCCCCGGTCATTTTTGAGCATTTCAAGAGAATACTCATAGGGCGTGGATACTATAGCCCTTCCGCTGCCCAGGGCATAGGAAAGGGTTCCGCTTACAGCCTGATGCCTGCCCGGATAGGGCGTCAAATAAACATCCGTCATGTAAAGCAAATCTCCCAGCTCTTCCAGAGGAATGTATTTGTTAATAAAATGCACATTATCCCTTAAATCCAACCGGTCTACAAGTTTTAAAAGGGATTCCCGGTAAATTTCTCCTTCCTTCTTTTTCAGCTTAGGGTGGGTTTCTCCCGCTACTATATATATTATGTTTTTAAATTTCTCCCTTAATTTATTAACCGCTAAAATTCCAATTTCTATTCCTTTGCCCGGGCCAATAAATCCGAAAGTGGTTATAACCGGCCTTCCCGAAAAACCGTATTTTTCTTTGAGTTTGTTTCGGTCTTTTTTCTCGAATTTAGGTACGCCGTGGGGTATAATATAGATTTTATTTAAAGGCACCCCATAAACTTCATTTAAAAGTTCTGCCGAGCGTTTCGTCATGCAAATTACGGCTTTTGACATCCCGGCTAATTCGCAAAGGATTTCTTTTTGCATAATGGTGGGATGAGGTAATACCGTGTGGGTGGTCAGCAGATAGGGCTTGTTTAAATTTTCGCAAAACTTAAGTATGTTTACCCCATCCGGGCCTCCAAAAATGCCGTATTCATGCTGTAAAAGCAGTATATCGAGATTCGAGGCATTTACCACTTCCGCTGCAATGATATAATCATCCTCTGCTTCCTCATGGATCTCGAAAATCACGTCCCGGGTGTAATCGTAAGAAGAATTTTTATCGGTCATAGCGATAATTTTTACCTCCTGCTGGTGCAGGCGGAGGTTATCGCAAAGGTCTTTCGAAAAGGATGCCAGCCCGCATTCTCTCGGAGGAAATGTAGAAACTATTCCTATATTCATATTTTATCCCTCTCTTTTAAAAATTTTGTTTATATCCATTAAAAGACACATTATTAGTATTATGTCAAAATTTATTACCTATTATCCTTTTGCTTTCATTAATTAAATGTATTTCCCGTTCATATTATGTCAACTTTTGATTTTGTTAAACCTTTCAAGATTTTTATTAATTTTTACCAAAAATCCCCTTGTACCAAAAATTTTTTAAAAAAATATAAAAAACCCGCAAAAACATCAAATTTTTCGCGGGCTAAACAACCTCTTCTTTTTTATTGAAACTGAAACCTTCCCCCAGCACTTCGTGCACATCGTGCACAATGACAAAGGCCGTCGGGTCTACATCTTTTATTATTTTTTTCAACCGGGAGAGCTCCAAACGGGTAACCGCACACAATAGCACATTCCTGTTTTCTCCCGTATAAGCGCCGGTGCCTTTAAAAACGGTTACCCCTCTGTTCATTTCCTCTATTATTTTTTTAGCTATATCATCATTTTTATCAGAAATTATATACACAGCCTTTGCGTAATTAATGCCTTCCTGAACAAGGTCAATTACTTTGCTGCTAACATAAAGGGCAATCCAGGAATACATGGCCAGTTCCCAGTTAAATGCAACTCCGTCCAGCAAAATAACAAAAAAATCCACCAGGAGAATCCCCTGCCCTACGCTTACCGAAGGTAAAAAATGATTTATAAGCATTGCCGCAAGATCAGAACCACCGGTAGTAGCTCTCGTCCTGAAAACTATACCCAGCCCGGCTCCCAGAAGTATTCCGCCGTATACCGTTGCCAAAAGTAAATCCTTTGTAGGTACGGGAAAGTTTGCGGTGAGTTCGGTAAAAATTGAGAAAAGTATTGTGCCGACAATCGTTTTAAATCCGAAACTTCTTCCCAGGTATACTACCCCTGCTACAAATAAAGGAATGTTTAATATGAGCATCGTCCAGCCCACCGGCACGTGAAAAAGGTAATGAAGTACGGTGGCAAGGCCGCTAACACCACCCGCCGCCACCTTGTTGGGGACTAAGAACATGGTAAGGCCTAAGGAAGAGATGAAGCAACCCGCCGCAATCTGCAGGTAATCAAATAAGAGCTGCTTTTCTTTCACCTTTTACCCCTCTTTTCGGTAAATATTACCCTAAGTAAAAACAAAGGAAGTGCGGTCATCCTTTTAGCCCGGTAGGGCTCCTTAATCAGCCTGTAAAACCACTCAAGGCCTAATTTTTGCATAATATGAGGAGCCCTCTTTGTTCTGCCTGAAAGTACGTCTAAACTTCCTCCTACCCCCATCAGAAAACCGCAGCTCAGCTTGTCTTTGTTCCTGGAAATAAAAAGTTCCTGTTTTGGCGCACCCATGCCTGCAAAGACCATGTCGGGAGATTTTTTGTTTATCTCTTCAATAACATCCTCTTCTTCGCTTTCGGAGAAATAGCCGTGATGGGCACCGGAAGGGACTATACCGGGGAAATTTTTTTTAACGTTTGCCAGCGCTTCATCCGCAACCCCCGGTTTTCCTCCCAGAAAATATACGGAATACCCCTTTTTGTCGGCAATTTTTAAAAGCTCCACCATAAAATCAAATCCCGTAGTCCTCTGTTTAAGAGGGGTATTTATAATCCGGGAAGCCAGATACACCCCTATTCCATCGGGCAGAATAATATCCGCACGGCAAATGGCATCGTAAAGTTTTCTGTCTTTATTTGCGGAAATTACAATTTCCGCATTGGGCGTTACTATCCCTGCCGCTTTTTTTTCTTTTATAAAGGATTCCGCCTTTTTCAAGGCCTCCTCGTAAGTTATATTATCGAAAGGTACGTTTAAAATATTTATAATATCTCTCATTCTTACCCCCCGCAGCGGATTAAATGAGAATTTCTATAAGCTTTTTTACCGTTTCGCCTGCTCTTTTCTTTAAATTCAGAATACTTTCCCTTTCTTCTTTTGTTATGCCCTCTTTTAGCCTTATTATTGCCATTTCGTATATTTTTTCTCCCGAAATTTCTTTTGCGTCCATAAAAAAGGTATTCCCCGCCATTTTCATAAACCTATCTACTTTGGGATCATAGGAGATTCCTATCGTCGGAATAAAAAGGGCGCAAGCCATTATTAAAGAGTGTAATCTCATTCCCACGATAAGATTTAAATTTTTTAAAATGGAAAAAGCGCTAATCGGGTCAATATTTTCTTCAATAAGGTAAACATTGTTATTGTAAGTTTTTTGCATTACCTTTTTTGATATGTCCAGATCGGCGGGAAAATGATAGGGTATCAGCAAAAAATCGGCACCACCTTGAAAAATTTCTACAAAGCGCGAAACTTCCTCTATAATTTTTTCATTATCATCGTGGCTTCTTATGGATATACCAATTAATGGTTTTTTGAAATCCACGCCCTTTTTTAATAATATGTTTTTGCCGGCATCTTCGTCAATAGCCTCGGGTTCAATCCCTATAACGGGGTCCGCTGTAACCGTTATTTTCGATGGTGATAGTCCCAAATTCAGTAAATCCCTTTTGGAATCTTCATCTCTCAGAGTAATATAGTCCACTTTGTTCAGAATATACTTGGCAAGTTTTTTTGAAATATTCCTTTTTACAGGACCATAACCCTGGGCAAAAATAAACACCTTTTTCCCCAATTTTTTTGCAATATATATCACCGAAAGGTAGTATAAAAGGGAGAGGAAACTTGTAGCATCTTGAATCAAGCTTCCTCCGCCGCTTATCAGCACATCCGCTTCTTTAATGGCAGCAATCACATCTTTGAAATTATCCCTTTTTACCGAATTTACACCGTAGGTTTTTGAGGTATTCTCCGGGGAATTGGACAGCACGGTAATTTTTACACCCGGAATTTCCCTTTTAAGGTTCTCCAGGATAAAATAAAGTACCGCCTCATCGCCGAGATTATTGAATCCGTAGTACCCGGAAATTACTGCACCCTTCAATTTATCCACCTCTTGTACAAATTAGTGGAATAATCAACAAAAATGCAAAGCACAATTCCTATAATTATTCCGAAAGCCAGCCCCACAAAGGTCCTTAAAATAGATATCAAAAAAGGCGTGTGAATATGGGCGAAGGTATTTACCAAGGACACCTGCCCTATCGCTCCAAGAATCAAAAGGGGTAATTTTTTGTCATTGTAACCTAAGTGAAGCAAAAGCATCATAAAGGGATGCCCTACCAAAAATTCCTTTGTCCTGGGCCTTACCCCTATGACCCGGTCTAAAAGGTATCGGATTTTTATTTCCAGCGGGCTTACACCTACCGTTGATTCATTTCCGGTTCTGCTTAAATAAATAAGACCAACGGCCAAAAATACCAAAGTCAGGACCATATACTTTACCATAAGAGGCTCTTCCAGTAAAGACCTTACCTTTTTTACGGGGTTTTCCCTTCCCGAGAATAAATACACAAGGCATGTAGCCAGTACTACCGGAAGTAAATACGCAGCCTTTACCCCCGTAAACTGGTCTATCTTAACCATATATTCCGTAGATGAAAGCAATCCCGACATTATAAAGGCGCCGCACAGGGAACACACCGTTAAAAGGATAATTTTAACCGCTGCCCGGCTGATAGAAATTTTATTTCTGTTTAAGAGCACGAATATAGTCAATACTGGAAAAACTACCACCGAAGCCAGAGCCATCAACTTTAAAGCAAGAGCAGGTACGATAAATAGCAAGATAATCCATCCAAGGGTAAAACTTAAAAAAACAAAAATATGGTAACTGAATTTAATTTGCTTCAGTATCAGGGAAAAAGCAGCTATCGGCCCCATGCCCATTAGTAGCTGAAGCAGCCTTCCGGGATGGATATTATTATAAGGGCTCGGAATGGTATTTTCCCCGCTTTCCACTGTAAAACCCTGAGCCTTCAATTTTTGTACGGTTTTAGATATCACATCGGCATTTAGCTGAAGTTTCGCATTTTGCTCATCAACGGGAAGCATTTTATAATAAAGAATCCTGATATTTCTCTCCTTTGCTGCTAAGGTAAAACGGTCAATCATATTTTCCGGCGAAATGGATAAAAGCTCATTGTCCGCTACGGAGTGAAGCCTTATAACCCTGTTATTCAACAATTTTGCCAGTTTTTCGATGCCCGTCTGATTGTAAAATTCCACCGTTCCCAGGGATAAATTTTTATTTTTAAACTCATCCCCTATTTCCTTTAACTTATTAGTAAACCCTGGAATTTTCTTGTCGGAAAAAAGCACTGCGGTAATCATATCTGCGGAATTCGCCAGATCATTAAAAACGAATTTAATGGATTCATCGTTCACTAAGGGCCAGTTTTTTATCATTAATACCGTGTGAAGCCCCAAACTTTCAATATTCCTTATTTCTTCCCCATCAAAACCAACACCGGTATTCAGCAGGCTAATCAATGGAATATTTACCGCTATAGCGCTCTGCCCTTTAAAATTAAACACCTCTACCTTGCTTTTGCCGATTTTATATTTTAAATGATTAATCAGCCTTGCGCTCAATTTACCGTCGGAAGTCAATACATAACATTCATTTCCGTTAAAATAGTAGTTGCCTGCGTACCCCAGAGCTTTCATGCCCTGCCTGTTGGTTACAAACACCCTGCCGTCGTTGACCAGGTCCTGTACGGTATTTTCTTTGTAGAAGACAGAATTTGCCCCCCATTCCTTGAAAAGGCCGGCAGCTTCTTTTACGCTTATATTCTGCTCCTGAGCTGTGTTTTTTAAGTCCGTATAAGAAATGGCAAAATCCAAAATTTTATTTTTATTTTCCGCATTAATTCTGGGGATAAGGGCGAAAAAGGATAGCAGTACAGAAAATACAATAACAGCAATATAAATTTTTTTTGTTAAATCCTTTGTTTTCACACGAACCATCCCTTCAATAAACTACTTTTTCAGTATTTGATAACTCCCCTTCACCATTAAAACTAACCCGGTCTTAGCCTGTATTCCCCTGTTGTCATCCCTCGGGATAATCAAAAGATGGTTAGGTAATATCTTTTCTCCTTTTCTCAAATCCCTGCCATCGGTTATATCCGATATGCCCTGCCCCTGCTGGCTGTAGACAATTCCATTACCGCTTCTTAAAATTATTTCGGTGCCCATATCTCCGATAAGAATATCACCACTATTCAGGTTAACAACCACAAATTTATCAGCCTTTTGAACCTTCCCTTCAAAATAATTTTTCAAGTCTTCTGCCACCGAGTCCACATAGCTTTTTGTGACAAGAGGATCGGCTTCCGAACCGGGATCGTTTATAGCACCCTTGGCAATGATCGCGAAAACCAAAACGGCAAAAAAAGAAAGGGTAAAAAATACTTTCTTCATCCGGTATCCCCCATTTTTAAAATTTTCAACCTTCCTTATTCATTTTTAAATACGCAATAATAAAATCATCCAGCTCTCCATCCATAACGGCCTGTACATTTCCGACCTCCACATTCGTCCTGTGATCCTTTACGAGGCTGTAAGGATGGAAAACATAGGACCTTATCTGGCTCCCCCAGGCTATCTCCTTTTGCTCGCCTCTTAATTCGTTTATCTTTTTTTGCTGTTCTTCCCAGTAGAGGTTAAAAAGCTTTGCTTTTAGCAATTTCATAGCCGTATTGCGATTACTCTGCTGGGACCTCTCATTCTGACAGGTCACCACAATACCGGTGGGAATGTGTATTATCCTCACCGCTGATTCCGTTTTATTGACATACTGCCCTCCAGCTCCGCCCGACCTGAAGGTTTCAATTTTAATATCTTCGGGTTTTATTTCCACTTCTATATCATCATCAATTTCGGGTATGACATCCACCGAAGCAAAGGAAGTATGCCTTTTACCGGCAGCATCAAAAGGCGAAATCCTCACCAAACGATGAACACCGCTTTCGGATTTCAAATAGCCGTAAGCGTAAGGCCCTTCAACTAGAATTGTGGCACTTTTGATCCCCGCTTCATCCCCGGGAAGTATATCAAGCACTTTGACCCGGTAGCCCTTATCCTCTGCCCAGCGGGTGTACATCCTCAAAAGCATCTCCACCCAATCCTGAGCTTCGGTGCCCCCCGCTCCAGCGTGAAGGGAAAGTATCGCATTATTTTTATCGTATTTACCCCTTAAGAGCGATTTCAGCCTGAGCTTTTCAAATTCCTTTTTAAATTTTTCGGCATCCTGTAAAATTTCTTTTATTAATTCTTCTTCCTGTTCATCTTCGGCAAGTTCTATTAGAGAAAGCAAGTCCGCATACTCCCGGTAAAGTCCCTCGTAACTTTCCACCTTCTCCTTCAACATATTTAATCTCTGCATTACTTCCTGAGCTTTCTGAGGGTCATCCCAAAAGTCAGGCCTGTAGGTCTTTTCTTCTAAATTTTTTATCTCTTCCTTTAAAGCATCTATTTCAAAGAGCATCCCTCATCTCTTTAAATAACTCCTCGTATTCTCTCAATTCGATTTTCAGTTCATCCAGCATCCGATATACCTCCCTTTATGATTCATTTCTGCCGCAACATTTTTTATATTTTTTGCCGCTTCCGCAGGGGCAGGGGTCATTTCTTCCGACTTTTTTGCCCTTTCTTATCGGCATTTTCTTTTCTCCTTCATCCCCGTGGGAATACGTCACATTTCTTGCCACTTCTTTTCTTTGAAGAGGAGCTCCCAGCCTTATTCTGAATAGATACCTTAAGGTATCTTCCTTAATATTTTTTATCATCTCCTGGAACATCTCGAATCCTTCAATTTTGTACTCTATCAGCGGGTCCCTCTGGCCGTAAGCCCTGAGTCCAATGCCCTGCCTGAGCTGATCCATGGCATCAATATGGTCCATCCATTTCTGGTCTACCACCTTCAGCATTACCACTTTTTCTAACTCTCTTAAAGTATCGCTCCCTATTTCCTCCTCTTTTTTCTCGTAGGCTTTTTTAAGAAGGGAGATTAGCTCTTCCTTAATCTCCTCCCGGCTCTTTTGTTCAGGGTTCAGGCCGGCAAAGTCCACCTTTATCAGGAAAAGGTCGTAAAAATACTCCGAGAGCCCTTTTAAGTCCCACTCTTCGGGGTAGACTTCCTTTGCCGCATAGATATTTAAAAGTCCTTCCACCACGTCTTCCATCATTGAAAAGACGTTTTCCTTTAAATTTTCTCCATCTAAAATCTTCGCCCTCTCGGCATATATTATCTCCCTTTGCTTATTCATTACATCATCGTATTCCAAAAGATGCTTTCTTATATCGAAGTTTTTAGCTTCCACTTTTTTCTGGGCGTTCTCTATGGCTTTAGAAATCAAGGGATGCTCTATCGGCTGATCGTCTTCGATCCCCAGCCTGTCCATTAGGCCCTTTACATTGTCGGAACCGAAAAGCCTCATCAGGTCATCTTCCAAGGAAACGAAAAACCTCGAGGAACCCGGGTCACCCTGTCGGCCCGAACGGCCCCTTAACTGATTGTCAATTCTCCTTGCCTCATGCCTTTCCGTTCCGATAACGTGAAGTCCTCCGAGCTCTGCCACCCCTTCCCCCAGTACAATATCCGTTCCCCTTCCGGCCATATTGGTGGCAATGGTTACCGCACCTTTTTGGCCAGCCTTTGCTATAATTTCCGCTTCCTTTTCGTGATATTTGGCATTTAAAACCTGGTGGGGAATCCCCTTTTTCTTCAGCATCTCACTCAGTCTTTCGGATTTTTCAATGGAGACGGTACCCACCAGCACCGGCCTGCCTATCTTATAGCAATCCTCTATTTCCCTTACTACCGCTTCAAACTTGGCTTTTTCGGTTTTATATATTACATCCGGATGGTCCACCCTGATCATGGGTTTGTTGGTCGGTATAACAACCACATCTAAACCGTAAATCTTCCTGAATTCCTCTTCCTCGGTGGCAGCAGTGCCCGTCATGCCCGCCAATTTTTTGTACATTCTAAAATAATTCTGGAAGGTAATCATGGCGAGGGTTTTGCTCTCCCTCTCCACCTTTACACCTTCCTTTGCCTCGATAGCTTGATGCAGCCCTTCGCTGTAGCGCCTTCCGAACATGAGCCTGCCTGTAAACTCGTCTACAATGATGACCTGCCCGTCTTTAACCACATAGTCCCGGTCCCTCTTCATCAGATAATGAGCTTTGAGCGCCTGGTGAAAATGGTGCAAAAGCTCCATATTTTCTTCATCGTATAAATTTTCCACTCCTAAAAAATCTTCTGCCTTTTTTATCCCTTTTTCGGTGGGTATTACCGTATGGGCTTTTTCATCCACCGTGAAATCCTCTTCCGGCTTCAGCCTCGGAACGAACCTGGCAAATTTGTAGTATATATCCGTGGATTCATCGGACTGCCCCGAAATTATCAAAGGAGTCCTGGCTTCATCAATTAGAATGCTGTCCACCTCGTCTATAATTGCATAGTTCAGTTCCCTCTGTACCCGGTGTTCCCGGTAAAGAACCATGTTATCCCTCAGATAGTCGAAACCAAACTCATTATTGGTGCCATAGGTAATGTCTGCATTGTATGCCTTTTTTCTCTCCTCAAAATCCAATCCGTGGACGATAAGCCCCACTTCCAGCCCCAAAAACCTGTACACCTTACCCATCCATTCGCTATCCCTTTTTGCTAAATAATCGTTAACCGTTACCACGTGGACGCCATTACCGGTCAGGGCATTAAGGTAAGCAGGCATTGTAGCTACAAGGGTTTTCCCTTCGCCTGTCTTCATTTCCGCAATTCTACCCTGGTGAAGAACGATGCCTCCCAGTATCTGAACATCAAAGGGACGCATCCCCAGGGTCCTTTTGGCTGCCTCTCTCACCACGGCATAAGCCTCCGGTAAAAGCTCATCTAAGGTCTCTCCCTTTGATAACCTTTCTTTGAATTCAATAGTCTTTGCTGATAATTCTGTATCTGATAGGACCCTTATTTTTGGTTCCCAGTTGTTGACCTGCTCTACAATGGGCATTAATTTTTTAATTTCCTTTTCGTTGGTACTGCCAAAAATTTTTTTAAAGATATCAAACATTTTTTAAATGCCTCCTAAGTCAAAGTAAAAACCTAAAAATATAAGGGACCCCTTTTCAGGTTCCCTTTTCAGTTTATCTCTTAAATTTTATCACTTAAATATTGCTTTTTCAACATTCCCATCTGAATAAGCCAAAATACCCCTATACCCAAAAGAATATCTCCTATGCTTACTACCCTGGGCCTGGGATAAGGCGGCGGAAGGGGAATTACGTCCCCGAGCAAAATAAGCTTCGTCCAGGCATTTGCCGCAGTATGATAAAGGTAATCCTCGCTGAATAAAAGAGGTAATAAATCATTTAATTTTGCCATTTCTAAGGCCTTTAAAGATACGGGCATCTTGCCATTATTTGCCAGAATAACCATCGCATTCAAAAAAATGCCCAGAAAACAAATTAACATGGGTTTTAGATGAAAATTGGAAAACAGGACGTAAAGCATTAGACCGTAGGAAATGACCACGAAAAAAATGTTGTATTTTACCGCAAATAAATGAAGATCGCCTTTTAAATAAAAGGGGATGTACCTGATTACAAAAGAAAGAAAGATTAAATTTAAATTTTTTAGCGGGAGCTTGGCAAGGTTTAATATATTGCCGCCTCTTATAATTCCCACTATAATTGCAAGAACGATTACATCTACCAGCATCTTTAAACGCACTCCTTAAGTTCCTCACGTTTTTCCAGCACCCTCTTTAAAGCATCAACCACCTCTTCTTTAAATAATACCCCTTTATTTATTTCAATTTCCTTAAAGGCTTCTTGAGGGCTTAGCGCATTCCTGTACGGCCTATCCGTTGTAAGGGCATCGTAAACATCCGCCACCGCTATTATGGCCGCCCCAAGGGGGATTTCAGCTCCTTTTAATCCTTTAGGATAACCGCTTCCGTTTAACCTTTCGTGGTGGTGAAGGATAAAGAGGGATGCCTGGGAAAGAAAATCCACATTGTTGGTAATGCTCGCACCCTTCACCGGGTGTTCCTTTATTTTTGCAAATTCCTCATCGGAAAGTTTTCCGGGCTTATTTAATATGATTTCCGGTATTCCAATTTTCCCGATATCGTGGAGAATCGCCGCATAGTTCAAATTCTGTATCAAATCCTGGCTTAAATTAAGATCTTCCGCAATTGCCACCGCAAGCTTAGCTACCCTTTCTGAATGTCCCCTGGTATAGGGGTCTTTCGCTTCCAGAGCATTGGCAAGGGCTTTAATGGTGTCTAAGTAGGTTTTTCTCATATCCATGTAAAGTTTGAAGGAATGTCGGGCTACCAAGAGCGGTATTAAAAATAAGATTACTCCCAGTATGCCTACGTTAACGTAAATTATTGCCAATAGAACTCCTAAAAACCCCAGAGAAAAGTAGTTAGGTATTAGTTTAATGAATATATTTAAGAAATTAAAAAACATAGATTTAGAATATAATAAATATACTACCGTTAGAATCAGCCCGACATTAATAAAAAAGTATATAGCAATCATTAGTAGTATTTTTAAAAAATCGGAATAAATGTTGATATTACCTATACTTCCACCTAATTTTTCATATATAAATCCGGAAACACTTACCATTATAACAAATATACAAATATTTAAAATTGACTTGTATAAAGGCATAATTTTTATTCTTTTTAACTCGGTTGCGGTTACAGCTATAAATGCTATTATTGTGCTGAATTTAAAGCCGAATATTAAAATAGTAGCCGTATTAATTGCAAAACCAACCGTGATTTCAGTTTGATTTGGTAGAGTTACCGAAAGTAATTCTCCTAATATTAGCATGGTAGTAAATATTACCAATGATGATAATTTGCTTATATCATGCAAGGGAAAAGTAATAATAGAAATATATAAAAAATATAAAGCTATAGCAACTAATATCAAAAAATATATCCAAAAAAATTTAGAAACTTTTTTATCTCCCACTAAAAACCACCTGCTTTTTGCATTCAATTAACATGTTGTAATTTCTATTAAAAATAAAAGGGCCGACAGCTGGATATTTTTTTATGGCCCTAATTTTAAATTGGCGCCGCCGGCTAATACCAGGGCGAAAAGGGCAAGGATTATCTTAACAAGGGTGTCGTTAATTCTCATCAATTATAGCCTCCTCCTATCTACGGACTCTGCTCCTTCCGCTACCGGAGCAGGATATAATTTTCGCTTCGCTTAAAAAAATTAAATACTGTCGGCCCTTTTATTCGCAATTTTCGGAATTAATTATTATAAGTCTCCTGTTAATGGCATCAAGAGTAGCACGAGCAGTGGATTCGGGCTTGTCCTGTTTCAGCAATATAGAACCCAAAAAATACTCTTCCTGTCCGTTTATCGAGCTGGAAATGAGCACCGCAATAGCTTCTTTATCGGAAATTTTATAACTCATCACTTCTTCTAAGTTAAAAACATAATCCTTATTCAAAAATTTATGTACAGCATCCAACGTGGCCTGAGCGGATAATTTCATTAAATTTTTTAAGCTTATACCCCCCATAGCCTTCCCTTCGTATATGGCATTTTCCGGCCCAATAAGGCTAACCGTAACCTCGTAAGTTACACCGCTCTTTCTAACATCTATGCCGTTTACCTTCAACCTCAAATGAGACCTTGAAATTACTTCCTCTCCCACCTGAGCAATGCTTATCTTTTTGTGGTCTATGTTAGAACCAAAGCAGGCTATTAAAGCGGATTCAATGTCCCTGACTATCTGCTTCGGACTTCTGTTGGAATTTGCAAGAACGTGGATTTCGGAAATGCTGCCGTCAGAAGAAGTGTTAATCTTTACGGAAATTACATCCTTAATTTTTTTAATGATATCCTCATAACGCTTTATTTCTTCTCTTTCCGTTGTCATACCATCCCTCCATTTAGTATTTTTATGTATTCTACAAAATTACATAAAATTCCTGCAAAATTTACATATTTTATTAAAAAAGAAAATAAAAAACATAAAAAAATTACCCCTTTAAGGGGTATTTTTTACATTCCCATATACGCTTTTTTCACCATCTCGCTTTCCAAAAGCTCCCTGCCGGTTCCCTCCGCTACAATCCTTCCGGTCTGTAAAATATATCCTCTATCGGCCATCTCCAGAGCCTCCTGGACCTTTTGCTCCACCAGCAGTATTGTCATTCCCGCCCGGGAGATCTCCTTTAGTATTTCCAGGACCTTATCCACGAGGAGGGGCATCAATCCGAGGGACATCTCATCCACCAGGAGAATTTTGGGCCTGGACATAAGACTCCTTGCTATAGCCAGCATCTGCTGTTCTCCACCCGAAAGGGTTTCCGCTTTTTGATTTTCTCTTTCTTTCAATCGCGGAAAAATCTCGTATACCTCGTTTAAGGTTTTTTTCACCAGATTAGAGTCGGGAATTGTATAAGCTCCCAGCAAAAGATTATCGAGAACGCTTAATTTACCGAAAACCCTTCTGCCCTCAGGAACATGGGCGATCCCCAGCTTAACTATTTCATGGGCAGGCATTCGGTCAATCCTTTTCCCCATAAACTCTATTTCCCCCGAAAAGGGTTTTAACAGCCCGGAGATGGTTTTTAAAATTGTCGTCTTCCCCGCGCCGTTGGAGCCTACTATGGACACCAGCTCCTTTTCTTTTACCTCAAAAGAGACATCAAAAATTACAGGCACATTGTCATAACCGACATTAAGATTTTTTACTTTTAGCATGATATCTTTCCCCCAGATACGCTTTTATTACTTCCTCATTATTAACGATTTCCTGAGGAGGTCCTTCGGCAATCTTTCTGCCCGCATTTAAGACTATTACCCTGTCGGAAATAGGCATAATGGCTTCCATTATATGCTCCACGATAAGAAGGGTAATACCGCTTTCCCTGAGTTTCATGCAAATATCAACTGCCTGTTTAATTTCGGTCGAATTTAATCCCGCCATAACTTCATCCAGCATTACCATTTTTGGCTTCGTTGCCAGAATCCTTGCAAGCTCCAATCTTTTTTTGTCTACAATCGTAAGACTAGATGCAAGAAAATTTCTCTTATCATAAAGCTGGGTAAATTTTAAAACATCATCGGCGATTTCTTCCGCTTCCTTCCTGTCTTTGGCCTTTAAAAAGGCTCCCGTTAGCACATTATCCCTTACCGTCATCTCCTTGAGGGGTTTTACAATTTGAAAGGTTCGGGCAAGTCCGAGAGCAGTAATTTTATGCGGAGGCCAGCCGGTAATTTCGGTACCCTCAAAGTAAACCCTGCCCGAAAAGGGTTTATAAAACCCGGTAATACAGTTAAATAAGGTCGTTTTGCCCGCCCCGTTAGGGCCGATAAGGCTAACTATTTCTCCTTCCTTTACCTCAAAGCTCACATCTTCGTTGGCAATCAGATTCCCGAACTTCATTGTAACCTTATCAAGATAAAGCTTTGGCCTTTTCAATTACCGTTTCCCCCTTCCTGCTTTTTTGCTTTAACAATCCTATTATCCCGTTAGGTTCGTAGCAGGCAATAATGACTATCAGTGCTCCGAAAATAATCAGGTCAATCCCCTTACCCGTACCTCCAAGAAGAATTCGGGTATATTCCGAAAGGGGAATAAGTACCGCCGCCCCTATTATAGGGCCATATATACTTCCGATTCCTCCCAGGACGGTGAGTAAAACGATTTTCATAGAAATTTCCAGGGGGAACACCATAAAGGGGTCGATGTATAAAATATACTGGGCGTAAAGTGTCCCAAGCATTGCCGTAAAAGCTGCGCTTACCATCATCGCATAAAGTTTGTAAAGGGTGGTATTTATTCCAAGGGCCTCAGCAGCCTCATGGCTGTCTCTTATGGCTTTCAAGTAATACCCCATCCGGTTTTTTTCTATAAACTTCGCTGCAAAAACCACCGCAACGAAAAAGACATAGGCAATCAGAAAATAAGGTATTTTTGAAGAATGAAACTGAAAATTGATTATCCCTTCTTCAACTATGGGAATGGATATTCCCGTGGCACCTTCCACATAATCCCAGCTTACAAAAATCTGTTTTATTATTTCGGCAATGGCAAGGGTAGCAATGGCAAAATAATGCCCCTTTAATTTAAAACAGGGGTAACTTACCACAGCCGAAATTATTGATGCCAGAATTGCCCCGAAAATCATTCCCAGCCAGGGAGAAAGGTGAAATTTATAAAATAAAATGGTGGAAGTATAAGCCCCTATCCCGAAAAATGCCGCATGTCCAAAAGAGGTTTGACCCGCAAAACCCGTAATTATATTCCAGGACTCACCTAAGCCTGCAAATATTAAAAACAGAATTAAAATGTGTCGAAAGTTATTATTGGGATATATAAAAGGAAGTATAAATATAATAGTAAGAATTAACGCCAAAATATTTCCCCTGATCCTCTTCACGTCTCACCACCAGCCCCTTTCTTATTACCAATTACCATCCAAACAATCCCTTGGGTCTGAATTGAAGCACCAAAAGATAAAGTAGAAATACTACCGCGTACTTAAACTGGGTTCCCAGGAAAAATCCGCCCAGGCTTTCCGCAAGTCCTACTATTATTCCTCCCAGCAAAGCCCCCTGGATATTTCCAAAACCCCCGAAGGCAACAATTACAAAAGCAAGGAGGCTGTAAAGGGCTCCGGCTTCGGGATATACGGGGAAAAAGGTGGAAAGGAGCACCCCCGCGACTCCCACGCAAATGCCTGATATTCCGAAAGTAACCGCATATACCTTTTCAGTATCTATTCCCATTAGTTTCGCTGTATCCCTGTCCAATGCGGTTGCCTGAATTGCCATTCCCATTCTGGTTTTTTTAACAAAATAATAAATCAGTCCCGTCATTAATACACTGCCCAGGGCAGCCACCATTTGAGGCATACCTATTATAAGTGTTCCGAAAGCCATTTTTTTATCGGTTACGATTGACTCGGTAATGAACCTGTAATTGGGAGTCCACAAAAATTGCGCTAAATTTCTTATAAACAGGCTAAGACCAAAAGTTGCAAGCAGTGCAGTTAAACCGGGAGCATCCAGCACCTTTTTTATTATCATCTTATAGGTTAAAAAGCTTATGGCAAATATAAGGAAGGAAGCTAAAGGAAGGGTAACAAGAGGATCCCACTTTAAAAGAGCGTACATCCAGAAAGCGGTATACATAGAAATCATAAGAAATTCTCCATGGGCAAAATTTATTATGTCCATAACACCCCATATTAAGGTCAACCCAACCGCCACCAGAGAATAAACAAATCCGATCAATATTCCGCTCAGTATTACCTGGCCCAGCATGTTTCATCTCCTTTCCGGATTAACTTTAAGGGGGCTTTTAAAGCCCCCTTTTATCATTTACCTCTTATTCCATTCGGGGAAGGCGGGTATTGGCTGTTTTGTCTGGAAGTTTTCCGGCCATACGGCTTCGTAAATTCCGTTTTGTATCTGGGTCATTACGGAAGCTGAGTAAATATTCTGTCCATCTTCACCAAACTTTATCTTGCCGGACACAAAATACGGCGCACTGAATTCGGTGCTCTTTAAAACTTCCATTACTTTAGCAGGATCGGTAGTGCCGGCTTTGTTGATGGCTTCGGCAATCACCATGGCTGATGCAAAATCTTCCAGTGTAGGCCCGTCGATATCCACACCTGACTTTTTCTTGTAGATCTCGTTTATTTTTGCAAGGTCCGGCATCTTGCTGAACAGCGCGGAGGTAGTAGCATTGGGCCCGGCAAAATAGTCCGCATCCTTACCAAGATTTTTCACGAACTGCGGATCCTGATAACCACCGCAGTAGGAAAGTACGACCTTTGGCACTACATTTAATTCCTTGTACTTCTTAACAAACATGGTCATATCCCCTATATAGGAAGCATGGAAAATGGCGTCCGGTGCCGCTGCCTTGACCTTCTGCACTTCGGTATCCACATTGGATACATTGGCAGGGTATTTAACATCCAGTACCAATTCAAAACCGTCGTTCTTGTAATTTTCAATGGTTTTTTGCACCATCTGAAAAGCATGGACACCGTATTCATTGTCTATATAAACCACAGCGATCTTTTTGATGCCCGCGTTAAATTTCTCGTTCAAGTACTTCAAATAGTCAAAGAAAAATTTTGTTTCCATTCCATCGTGGGGCGCTATCCTGGTAAACCATTTTAAGCCCCTTTCCGTTAAAGCGGCCGAGCTGGAAGAACCGGCAACAAATGGAATCTGGAACCTTTCCGCCACCTGGCTGGCGGGCTTAGTGGCGGAGCTGTGATAACATCCGATCAAACCCACCACTTTTTCGTTCTGGATTAACCTTTCCGCCTCGGATTTTGCTATTTCCGGATTTGCCTGATGGTCGGCAAAGATAAATTTAATTTTCGCACCTTTCAGATTTGGGAGTCCTGCGGATTTTGCCAGTTCCATATTGATTTCCGGATGTTCCCCGTTAATTATTTCCTCCGCCGTTTCTATAGCATACTTTAGTTTTACTCCCGTTGCTGCGGCAGAACCCGTTAGAGGTAATATAGCTCCTATTTTAATCTCCTGCTGCTCTGCGGGTTTCTGCGCTTGCTGGGAGCATCCCGGGAGAATTAATGTGGCAATCAATAATAAGGCTACAATTACGGCTAATTTCTTCTTCACCCTTTATAACCTCCTTTTCAAATATTTTTTTATTTTTGCATTAAATAGTTAAATATATATATTATTAATTCTATAAATTTTGCAAAATACCTCTTTTTTGAGCAAATTTTTTTATTTTTACTATATTTTTCGCATATTGTGATATACTGTTTTGCTTCTTTGTATTCATATATATAAATATGCAATTATTTTTGTTTGTTATCTTTACTTCTGTTTCACGAGGAATCGTAATATAGAAATTTTGCAATAAAAAAAGAAAATATCGGCAGATATTGATTGTTATTAACGTCACATTCCTTTTTTCGTCCTTTGACATTTCCTTCATAATTGAAGTATGCTTAAAAAAAGTTAAAAAAATTTTTTTCGAAAGGGGGTTTTCGTATAAGAGACAATACTTTCTGGAAAGGTTTCTGGCAGCTTGCCGATCCAAAAATATGGATCGCCTCTACCGTTCCAATGGTAGTAGCCGCTTCATTAGCCTACAGCTTTGAAAGTAAATTCCATCTTTTCTGGTTCTTATTAAGCGCAGCAGGGGTATATCTCATAGAAATAGGTAAAAATGCCGTCAATGAAATCGTTGATTATATATCGGGAGTCGATACCTTTATACCAAAAGAAGAAAGGACACCCTTCAGCGGAGGTAAAAAAACCATTGTCGACGGACTGTTAACGGTAAAGGATGCACGAAATATAGCAATATTCACTTTTTTAGCCGCTGCGGCGGTTGGGCTAATCGTCTGGCATTTCCGGGAGCCGAAAATATTATACATAGGGCTTTGGGGAATGGCTCTGGCAGTTTTTTATAGTCTGCCGCCCTTTATGCTCTGCTACAGGGGACTCGGTGAACTGGCCGTTGGAATAGCCTTCGGTCCACTTGTGCTATGCGGAATGTATTTGGTTTTAGCCGGCAGCATAAGGTATGAAGCAATCATCGCTTCAGTGATTCTCGGTTTCTTAATAGCAAACGTCCTATGGGTAAATCAGTTTCCCGACTATGAAGCGGATAAAAAAGGAAACAAGAAAAACTGGGTAGTGAGGCTGGGAAAGGAGCGCTCCGTTACCATCTTCGCTTTACTTTTTGCCTTAGCTTATGTATCGGATATAATACTTGTCTTATACACAAAAAACCTTGTGTTTTTACTTCCTTTAATGTCACTACCTCTTTCGGTAAAGGCTGTTAAAGTTGCAAAAGAAAATTTAAATAATATTCCTAAATTCATAGAAGCCAACGCACTGACTGTCCAGATTTACCAGTTAACCGGAATCACTCTGGTAGCAGCTTCACTTATATCGAAGTTTATAATGCATTAAAACCTTGTGATAGTGATTATTAAAAATAATTTTTGCCAAACGAGGAGGATTTTTCTTATTTCCGTATAATATAATTAATAGATTAAAAATAAAAACTAATAATAAAAAGATTATGAGGAGGTTTTTCTATGAAAAAATTTATAGCTGCAGTATTATGCCTCTTAATTGTTGCATCGCTCTTAGCAGGTTGCTCATCTTCAAAACAAGGCCAACAGCAACAACAACAGCAGCAACAACAGCAGCAACAGCAAACGCCGCCTGCGCAGGAAGCTCTGAAAGACGGGGTTTACTATGCTGAAGCAAAGGATTTCGATTCTCATGGCTGGAAACCCATTGCCACCGTTATCGTAAAGAATGGAAAGATTACAAATGTATTTTTCGATTATATAAGCAAGGAAGGCAAATTAAAGACTTTTGATGCAGAGTACGCAAAAAATATGAAAGCAAAGACAAAAACAACCCCCCACGACGCCATTATGGCTTTAGAAGAATCATTGATAGCAAAACAGAAGGTTGATACTGTAGACGCTGTTTCCGGTGCTACCAGCACCTCCAACGACTTTAAAGCCATTGTGGCAGATGCCTTAAAAAATCAGGTAACTTCTCAGGGACAGTATAAAGATGGGCTTTACAAAGCCATGGAAAAAGATTTTGACAGCCACGGCTGGAAGGCAATGGTAGCGGTAATAGTAAAAGACGGAAAAATCACTTCTGTATTCTACGATGAAATCAATAAAGACGATAACACCAATTACAAACTCTCCAATGCAGAGTACGCAAAGAACATGGAAGCTCAGACAAAAACAACACCTGCAAAAGCCTACGAGGCTTTGAGCAAATCTCTCTTAGAAAAACAAGATCCAGCTACTGTTGATACAGTAAGCGGTGCAACGGGAACAACTCAAAAATTCAAGACCTTAGCTTCGGAAGCCCTGTCTCTTGCAAAATAAATCATTGAAAAGTAAAAAAATTGAAGGCATTTAAAATGCCTTCAATTTTTTTAGCAGAAATTCCCGACAATTTTTATTAAATTAGTTTGGGGACTTATGGCATATTTTATGATAAACTTAATTAGGAAACAATATAAAAAGAGAGGTCGTTGTATGTCAAAAACTGCCTATGAAATTATCAAAAATGAGCTAAAGGAAGTGGAATCGCTAATCAGAAATCAGTTTTCCGGAAATTTCGGACTTATTTCTCAAGCTATAAATAGTACTGTTTTAAGCGGGGGTAAGAGGTTAAGACCTGCCCTTTTACTTTTATGCGCTAAAGCAGGCAAAAACTACGATAAATCAAAAGCATTAAATTTGGCCTGTGCAGTTGAGCTTATTCATGCTGCCACTCTTATTCACGACGACATAGTGGATGACTCTAAATTCAGAAGAGGAATGCCAACTCTCCAATCCCTTTTCGGTAAAGATGCAGCAGTGTACGCCGGTGATTACGTCTTAATAAAAGCATTTAATTTTCTTTACTCAGTTAAGGATTTTGATATAATAAATTTATTTTCCAGGGTTATGGAAAAAATAGTTAAAGGCGAAATAAAACAAAAGGAAGATGTATTTAAAGTAATCTCCTTTACCGATTATTTTAAAAGAATAAAGAAAAAAACCGCCCTTCTTTTTGGGCTCAGCTGCGAAGTGGGAGGAATAATCGCCGGTACGGATAACGATAAAATAAGAGCCCTAAAAAATTTCGGTATAAATTTCGGCATAGCCTTTCAAATAATTGACGACATATTAGATTATACGGGAAACAGAGAAATCCTGGGGAAAAGCCCCGGAAATGATATAAAAGAAGGGGTAATTACTTTACCCCTTCTTTTAGCAATAGCGTCGCCCCATTATAAGGATTCGCTCCTTCAATTAATAGAGGGTATCAAGACCGGAGAAGATAACTCTTCCCGTATAGTAGAAATCGTTCTTGAATCAGGGGCTATAGAACGCTCTAAAGAATTTGCCAGAAGAATCCTTGAAAAATCTATAAGGAGCCTTAGCCCTATTGAGAATTTAACCGTTAAGAGTGCTCTGGAATCCCTTGCCCTGTCCTCCATTGAGCGTACCTTTTGATACAGGTCTTCCTCCCCTTAAAATCCTTTTACCGAATTTAATAAGGGCTGGTATGAGATATCTATCAATACCGAAGGAATGCCCTGCACCGGAGAAAAGAACAGCGATGGTAACCATGAAGAACCACATGTCACCGGAACCCGATATCATGAAGTTAATGAGCATAAAAAGCGATCCCAAAGATGCAAGGGTTGTAAAAAGCCCTAATATCAGGCAAATACCTATGGCCAGCTCCGAAAGAGTAATCAACGTCTGGAAGAACAGTGCATGGGGGAAAACAAATTTCTCCATAAAATGCACATACCATTCCGGCGTATTTGGGCCAATAGGGCTTGTTGATGCTCCTGCCACAAGTTTTGTTCCTTCCGCAAGCCAGCCCGAATGAACTTTTTCCAATCCCGACAGCAACCAGCGGTAGCCCAAGTAAATTCTTAATATAGCTACCCAGAATACACTTGTAGTAACACTCACATTGTCTATTATAAATGACCTGTCTCTGAGCTTTTCTACAAACTGTTTTTTGAAGTACTCTTTTACAAAACCGAGACCGCCCACCAGATACAGGTAGTGCATATCGGCTGCGTGTTTTATGAATTTAGCAGGAAAACCGGTTAATTTTCTGCCCATAACCTGCGCCACACAGTACCTATCTCCCAGAGATACCATATTGCCGTGCAGGTTAAGTTTCAACGGTTTTTTGGATTTTCCTGTAATATCGGCATATATGTTATAGGCTGCACATTCACCTGACTGCATAGCAGATTCTACCAGGGCAGGCATCACGCTCTTTTTCTCATCGGTATAGAAGGCTACGTCACCGATAGCGTATATACCCTTTTCGCTCGTCTCCATATATTCGTTTACGACAATCCTGCCTCTTCCACCCGTAGCGAGTCCCAGTTTTGAAGCAATACTGCTTCCTCTAACACCGCCCGTCCAGATTAATGTACGGGTTCTTATTTCTTCTCCCGATTTTAATATTACCTTGTCCTCTTCCACTTTAACAATCGGTGAATTTGTAAGTATCCTTACCTTATGCTTTTCCAAGTAATTTTTTGAAACATTAATTAATGAATCGTCCAGGTTTGGTAATATCTTGGGAAGGGCTTCCACTACCACCAAGGATACTTCTTCTTTGTTCACCTCGCCTTTTTTGGCCAATTCATCCACCCATTCTACCAGCTCTCCTATCATTTCGATACCGGTAAAGCCGCCACCACCCACTACAAAGGTAAGCAATTCTTTTCTCTTTTCGATATCCTTTTCCCTTTTGGCTTTTTCAAACATTTCTTCGATATGCTGCCTTATCTTTACTGCATCCTCATAGGACCACAGGGTAAAAGAGTTTTCCTGCATACCCGGTATATTGAAAAATTCAGGCTCGCTTCCGCAGGCTAAGAGAAGATAATCAAAACCGTATTCTCCCTTTTTGCCGATAAGCTTTTTGTTCTGCAAATCAAAATCTTTAATTTCGTCCACTATAAGTTCAACCTTTGTTTCTTCAAGAGCTATGTCCAAAGGATAACAGACTCCTTCGGGCTTTATTCTTTTGCCCGCTACTTCGTGGAGCTGCGTTAGGTAAACCTGATCCTTGCTTCGATTGATCAGATAAAGCTCCACTTCCTTGTGTTTTTTAAAAAGCTTGTTCAGGGTAAGTGCTGCCGTTAACCCCCCAAATCCACCACCCAGAACAACGATTTTTTTGGTGTGCATTAACATATCGCCTCCTGTTATTGTTTTTATAACTTATCTATATATTATATTTCTATGATTTTTTTTGTAAACCTTCTTTTTTTGTAAAAAAATCCTCAAGATTCTTCTCCCTCGCCTTTAAGCACAGCCAAGGGCTTTAGCTTTGCCACCGGCATGGTAAGTTTGGCATCTACAAGGGTATTTACCACCTCATCGATATCCTTATAGGCAAGTGGGGCCTCATCCAGCAAAGATTTCAAGTCTTTTGAAGCTATAAACACATTTTCCACCTGTTTTAAAAGCTCCTTTTCTGTAAATTCTTCCTTTGCCCTTTTCCTGGACATCACCCTTCCAGCCCCGTGATTCACAGAATTGAAGGTTGCCCTATTATTCTCAAGACCTATTACCACATAGGAAGCGGTTCCCATACTGCCGGGAATTACGGCGGGATGCCCCGTCTTTTTATAAATCTGAGGATTATCGGGATGCCCTGCAGGTAAAGCCCTGGTAGCTCCCTTTCTGTGAACCAGCAACCATTTTCCCCCGTGCATTTCTTTTTTTGCTATATTGTGAGCTACATCGTAGAGTACATCTAAACCTAATTCCTTCTCATCCTTTTTAAAAACCTTCAAGAAGGCTTCCCGGACAAAATAAGTTATAAGCTGGCGGTTGCAAAAGGCGTAATTGGCAGCTGTACCCATTGCACCCAGGTATTCAATCCCATCTTTAGAATGAATGGGAGCACATGCGAGCCCTTTTACCGGAGCAAAGGTTTTATTCTTATCCTGATTATCCCACATCTTTTTCGAAAACTCCGTACAAATCTGATGGCCGAATCCCCTGCTGCCGGTATGAATAAGAATATATACGAAGCCTTTTTGTAATCCAAAAAATTCAGCAATATTTTCGTCAAAAACGCTGCCTATCCTTCCTATTTCAATAAAATGGTTGCCTCCTCCTATTGTACATAACTGATCCGCTCTTTCCTTGGCACTTTTGGGCACACATCCGGCATCCGCAAAAGGTATTCTACCCTCATCCTCTATTCTTAAAACATCCTCTTTTCTGCCGTATCCTGCATCTATAAAATAACTGACTCCGATAGAGGCAATAGCCTCCAAATCAATTTTCCGAAAAGCCTTTACCGCACTGGATTTTCCTACTCCCGAGGGTACATATTCCGATATTATTTCTAATATTTTCCTTAATCTTTCTTTCGTTAATTCTTCTGCAGGAATACGAGTGGTAATAAGCCTAACTCCGCAGTTAATATCCATTCCTACAGCTCCTGCCGACACCACTCCTTCCTGCCAGTCCGTTGCCATACCCCCGCCAATAGGGAGGCCAAACCCTGTATGGATGTCCGGCATCCCCACAACCGGGCTTATTACACCTTTTAGCATTGAGGCATTGTAAAGCTGTCTTAAAGATTCGTCTTCAAGAAATTCATTAAAAAGTTTATCGCTCAAGTAAACATGAATATCGATATTAGTTTCTTCATTTTTCATTTGATAAAGATTCATAGAAATCTTTTTAAATTTCTCTTTCATAGGTATAAATTACCTCCTTAAAATTTATTAACTTTCCGAAAAAGTTTATAAATGTAAGGGAAAAATACAAAAGGAGGGAGAATTATGTACGAGTTCATCCCGAAAAGGGCTTTTTTCGAAAAGGATGCGTTGGAATACCCTACCGGTAAAAATATTTATTTGAAAATGCAGGAGCTTGGCGTAGATACCCAAATTATAGGGACTCACAACCGGGTGACGGGAATCCCGGGAAAAACTCCTCAGGAAGCATATTTTGAAGCTAAAAGAACCTTAGTGGTAAGCGTCAGGCGCACTCTGGATTTTGAAACCTGCAAACCTTCTGCCCATTACCAGCTTCCTTTAGTAACAAGCTGTCCAGGAGAATGCGAATACTGTTATTTAAATACAACCCTAAGCAAAAAACCTTACATCAGGGTATACGTCAATATAGATGAAATACTAAAAAAGGCAAAAGATTATATGGAAAAAAGAGCTCCCGAAGTAACATTATTTGAAGGGTCAGCCACAAGTGATCCTTTACCTGTGGAAATCTATACCGGTTTTTTGAAAAAAACCATAGAATTTTTTGCAAATCAGGAGCTCGGTTATTTCAGATTTGTTACCAAATTTTCAAATGTGGATCCGCTCCTGGAAGCAAAACACAATAAAAAAATCACGGTCCGCTTCAGCATAAACTCGGAAACAATCATAAAACAATTTGAACACAAAACCCCATCCTTAGATGAGAGGATAAACGCCGCTTTAAAACTGGCAGAGAAGGATTATAAAATAGGGTTTATGATAGGGCCTATCATTTATTACCCCGCCTGGGAATACGAGTACGATAAAATGTTATCAAAATTAGCCGAAAGTTTAAAGGGGTATAAGGATACTTTGGAATTTGAGTTAATCACTCACAGGTTCACGGTAAAAGCTAAGAAAAATATACTGCAGGTATTTCCAAAGACGAAATTGCCTTTAGAAGAAAAGGAAAGAGTTTTTAAATTTGGGCAGTTCGGATACGGCAAGTACCTCTACCCTGCCGAAGTAATGGAAGAGCTCAAAAACTTTTTCCAAGAAAAAATCCGGGAATACTTCCCGGCATATAATATACTCTATTTTGTTTAAGATTCTTCAAAGGACAAAACAAACTTTTTTGCCTTTACCCGTTCCAAGGAATTAAGCTCCCTTTGAAGTTCCTCAATTTCTCCGTCGCTTCCGCAGAGCTGCAGGATAATAAGCCCTTCGTCGTAACACTGCTTTTCATCTACTTCGTGAAGCCCAAGTCTTGCTTTGATGATGCATCCATGCTTGGTTAAGATTTCCTGAACCTTAGGAGCGCAGGCATTTCTGTTGTCCACCAAAATTCCCATTATGGTGTGGCACTTCATAAAAAGCCTCCTCTGTATTTTTATTTTTTATGAAAAACTTTTAATATATATCCGGTCTTCTGTCATCATATACAGGCATATATCTTCTGATTTTTTCTATCTTGTTTAAACTTAACGAATGGCATATAACTGCCTCTTTATCGTCCAATTCGACCTCCACCTCTCCCCATGGATCCACAACCAGGGAAGCTCCGGGGAAAATAACATTCCCCTGTCTACCTGCTCTGTTAACACCCACCACATAAATTTGATTTTCTATTGCCCTTACAATGTTTAAAAGCCTCCAATGCTTGTCTCGAGGCAACGGCCACTGGGCCGGTACAAAAAGTATTTTTATATCTTCCAGGGCTATTTTCCTAATAAATTCCGGAAATCTGAGATCATAGCATATCACTATACCGCATTTTATACCGTCCAATTCAAAGGTTGCCATCTTTTCCCCCGCAGTTAAAAATTTATCTTCTTTCATAAGCCTGAAAAGATGAACTTTATCGTACCTTGCAATTATTTCTCCCCGTCTATCAATGATGTAGGAAGAATTGTATACTTTTGTTTTGCCTTCAACCTTCCTTTTATCGGCTATGGAACCCGCTATTATATTAACTCCAAAATTTCTTGCTAATTCCCGGAGGTTTTCTATACAAGGGTTCCCCATGTTGTCCGCAATTTTATCAAGATTTTTCAAGTCATAACCTGTATTCCACATTTCAGGCAGGACTACCGCATCAATATGCTTATTTTTTTCTAAGGTTTGTTTTACCTCTTTTAAAACCTTATTTAGATTATCTTCTACTTTTCCATCTTCAATATCTATCTGTATCAAGGCTAATTTTATTGAATTTTTTTGAAGGTTCATATATGGTTTCCACCCCATGTTTTATTAATATTTCACCGTTCAGGCGATATAATACATCTAAAATTATATATCAACATTATCATCTATTTTGTATATATTTTACAAGGCAATCAATTAAAGCATATGCTTCGGAGTTAGTTAAATAATCATTACTCTTTATAATACGAGTATATATTTTTTCATCAACAAGGCCTTCCTTCAACAATTCTTCCCAGTTTCTATAATTGCTCGATAAAATTTTATTTAACATCTCAATATAATCTGTTTTTTTAACGGGATAGTTTTTATCATAATTTTTCAAGATAGTTGTATCTATTTTTATTTGAGAATGGGAGTTTATAAGAAAAAATACTCCTGAAAATGTATAAATTGTGGCAGTATCTTCTAATCGGTAATCATTGGAATAACCCTTTGACAGCATTGCTTTGTTCCTGAGGCTTTTTATGTAAGGATAAGCCCAGCTATTTTTTTCGGGGTTATCAACTTTAATTGGTTTTAAATCCACACCCTGTTTTTCAAGCCGAGTCCTAAGTTCGTTGATTAATTTGTTTGAACGAGCTATTTCCCTGAAAGTAACGTTTTTTTCTATTGCAAGTTTTGAAGCAACTCCCGCTGCCTGACCCAGAGCCATTCCGACCGGTACGGTCCTGGCACTTCCGTGAGCAATTACATCATAACTCGCACAATGGCTTGCTATTAAAAGTCCATCTATATTTTTAGGCACCATTACCCCAAAAGGGATACCGTAAGGATTTGTACCGCAAAGGGCAATACCCGTCATGCCCTTTTTACGTGCCTGCAAGTCGATAGGATAGCTGCCAAAAGCAACGGCTATTTCCTGATTCCTGTTTTCAAATATGTCATCGGCCGTCAACGTATACTCCCCTATAATATGTCTTGACTCCCTAATATAAAGTTCCTGAGCAACTCCTGCTAGTTCTGCATTTTCAAAACCGGGGGCATTTTTCCTCATGAAGTCGATAATACCTGGAAGTTCTCTTTTGGCCCTTTCTATTGCCCTTTTTTTCTCATTTTCATCCAAAGGATTTACATTAAAAATCTGAAGAGCATTAATAACAACAGTTCCATCTTTTTGCCTCCCCGCATTAATTCCCCGCATCTGAATGTCTGGATCTTTTATCGGAGTTTTATACATCACTTCATAACCCCATGCACTTGTATTATTACCTCCCGTGTAAGGGTTACCGTCCTTTTGCAAATATGATACTACTTTATTCCAATCTACATTCTTTACGGAAAACACTAATGTGGCCGCTGCTACTTCTCCAGGAAAACCAAAATCCTCCCAACCAAACTTATAAGGTACTCCGCTTGCTGCAGCTATATCCGCATTCTGGGTAGAATCTATAACAATGCTGGTATTTACCAAATAGTTTATTCCATTTTTTCCAAAACTAATACCCTTAATTTTGTTGTCTTTTACTATTGGCTTTATATCCGATACAGTTAATACAACATCAACTCCAGAATTCTTCAGCATATCGTTAAACACCTTTTGGACTTGAAGAATATCAAAAGCAGAACCGCCACCTACTTTTCGGTGAAATTCGCCGAAAATTCCTTTGTTTACAATTTCTTTTGTATTTTTGCTTTTATAATTTAAATCCAGAGAATTAAGCCAACCTAATGTGTAAAGTCCACCTACTTTATCCCTTCGGTCTATCAGCAGGGTTCTAAGGCCGTTTCGCGCAGCCGAAACAGCGGCTGCTATACCCTCGGGTTCCGCACCTACTACCACCACTTGATAATACTTTTGCGGTATAACCCTTTCACTCGCTACGGGAGTATTTGATATAAAGATTATTATTACAATGCTTACAATTAACAGTGTTTTAAGTAATTTATTTAAATTAATCACCCAGACTATCCCCCCGATTAACCACTTTATATAATATAATGATATCATAAATGTTGGGATTAATAAAGTTGCAAATATATATTATTTTCTTGAAAATTGCAAAAAACTTAATAAAGCCACAGTATTTTTTCACACTTTTCCCACCACCGCATATTATAAAATTAGAAATCTCAATAAGGGAGGTAAATTATCATGACAGAAGTGACCAGAAGCGGATGCAACAACTGGTGGTGGATATTCATAGTGATTTTCATAATCATTCTGCTTCTCTGCTGCTGTTGCAGTGTATTCTTCGCGTTTTAAAACTTAAAAAATCGTTAGTATAAGAAAGACCCTGGATGCTCCCAGGGTCTTATTTTAATCTTATGAACTCCATTTTTCCAGCATTTTTTTCATATCCTCCGGCATAGGCATATCCGGATAAAACTTTTCAAACTCAAGAGCGAGCTGCTTCACCTGTTTTTTTACCTCCGGCGGCAGTATATCTACAAAAGATTTCATGACATTTTCCAAACCTTTTTGGTCAATTTCTTTTATTCCCAGCTGTTCCAGCAGCTCCCTAGCTTTTTCCATATTATCTGGAGTTATCCCATATTCCGCCATAATTTTTGAAATGGATTCGGCATTAAGGCCCGTCGACTCTAAAGATTTCTTCAGTTCTTCAAAATTCATAATATTTTCCCCCTTACTCAATTATTGATAAAGCTTTTCTAACATCAATAAAACCTGCCCCCTGTTTTTCCTTAGAATAGCCGAGGCTCCTTGCCGTCCTTGCTAATGCTTCTTTAAGTTCGGAAGGTTTTATGCGCTTCTTGCTGAGGATTAAGGCGCAAGCCCCGGATACATGAGGGCAAGCCATTGAAGTCCCGCTCATTAGAACATAACCGCCGTTGTTGTAACAGGACAGGACGTCGACCCCGGGAGCTATGAAGTCCACTTCTTTACCCTGGCTGGAAAAAGGGGCAAATACTCCCCTTCTATCGCATGCAGTAACCGCCATTACTTCCTCATACTTTGCCGGGTAAAGAACACCGTCCTTTTTACCGTTATTTCCAGCAGCAGCTACCAGAACGATGCCGTTGTCGTAGGCTTCTTTAATAACCCTTTTAAGAGCATTGCTGTCATTGGAAATTCCAAAACTCATATTTATAACATCCACTTTTGAATCAATACACCAATCTATTGCTTCAAGAATTCCCGAAAGCTGTCCGCTTCCGTTTTTATCAAAAGCTTTTATCGAAATAATCTTTGCTTTCGGGGCAACCCCTACTACCCCAATATCGTTATTTACCGCCGCTATGGTTCCGCTGACATGGGATCCGTGTCCATTGTCATCGGATATAAGGTTTTTTTTGTAGGTTCCCATTAATTCCTTTAAATTTTCCTTTAAATCCGGATGTGTTGCATCAACTCCGGTATCGATAACGCCAACCCTTATTTCATCGCCGTTAAAACTTTTCCAGCATTCCGGTGCTCTTAACTTTTCTATCCCCCAGGGTATTTCCTGCCCCCTTAAGGAATAGATTTTTACTGATTCGGGTATAACCTGAATATATACGCTGACATCTTCTTCCACCGATTCGATCCAGGGCTCCTCGCTTAAAAGGCTGAAAACCTCAGGCCTCTTTGCCCTGCATATGGCTATGTTAAGACTCCGGAAGTTTTTTTCCACAGCAAGCCCGTACTTTTTATAAATTTCAAACCTTTGAGAAGGCCTGGTTCCCTTTTTAAAAACTATTATTTTATTTTCAACATTTTGAGTGCCAATATCCACCCTTTTCTCCCTCCATTCCTTTTTCAGGCTTATAATATTAAGATATTCACCCTAACACATTTATGTGATATGGCATATTATAAAATTGAAAACCTATGAGTTGAGGTGATTAAAAAATGTCCGAAGAAGGAGAAAAAATTGAAAGAAAATGCGAAACGGAAGAAATAAAGGCTGAAATTGCGGGTGCACAGGAAGGAGAAAAGGACGAAAAAAGAGATGTGGAAAATCTTTTTATCCTAAGCAAAAAAATACTCCGCCATACAATTATTACGGGTAAAATGGAAAACTCCTTGAAAACAGCAGCTAATTCTTTTGATTTTCTTAAAGCCCTTGTTGATAGCCTGGCATCTATTTCCAGTATAGCCCGGGAAAAACTTATAGAATCTGCAGAAGAAACGGAAATTAATAATACTCTGCTACAGGGTAAGAAACTCTTCGCCCCCTTATTACTCAATATTTTACACACCGAAGAATTTAAGCAGATAATGGCAAATACTCTCGTCCAGGTTTTAAACGATAAATAATCTTTTTGAGGTTGATTTTTTCAACCTCTTTTTTTATTTTAAAAAGATAAAAAAGATGATAATATAAAAAGGCAAAAAAATCGAGAAAGGAGTTTTTAAAAAATGGAAAAGAAAGAAAGGCTGGATAAGGTTCTTTCCATGTGCGGTTTTGGCACGAGAAAGGATGTAAAAAAGATAATAAAGGAAGGAGAAGTATCGGTAAACGGTGAAGTTATAAAAGACGCGGGCTTTCACGTCTCCCCCCAAACCGATAGAATTTGCGTTTTGGGAGATCCAATCATTTTTAAAAGAAACCTTTATGTGATGCTCTATAAACCTGCCGGTGTGGTATCCTCCACCTGCGATAAGAAAGATGAAACTGTTGTAGACCTTTTAGAAGGCGAGTATTCTCACAGAAACCTTTTCCCCGTGGGAAGGCTCGACAAGGATGCGGAAGGTTTAATTCTTCTCACCGATGACGGCATCCTTGCCCATAAGCTTTTATCCCCAAAGAATAAAGTTTTTAAAGAATATTACGTGGAGGTAGAAGGGTATTTATCCGGTGATGACGTGCAGGCTTTCAGTAAAGGCATTCAATTGGAAGATTTTAAAACCTTACCCGCCGAACTAATCATTGTTCAAAGCGATGAAATTTCCAGGGCGGTAGTGAAAATATGTGAGGGTAAATTTCACCAGATAAAAAGAATGTTTGAAGCCCTGGGGAAAAGGGTAGTTTACTTAAAAAGAACGGCAATAGGTTCATTAAGATTAGATGACTCCCTTTCCCCCGGTGAATGGAGAGAGCTGACGCAGGAAGAATTAGAAACTTTAAAAAATGAGCTGACTTAAAAGTAACATTTATAAAGGGATCAATGTAATTTTTTCTTTTTCCTGTTCATCGTTATAAAATAGTACTATATAGTCGTTAATAACATTGTATTCCCTGAATACACCTTTTGTTCTGAAGATCTCTTTTCTTTCTCCTTTGTTAACTTTAAAAATGCTGATTTCTCCATTATTAATTCCAACGATAATCAAGTTCCCTTTTATCAGCTTAAGATTTTGATACTTCTCGGGTATAAACCTGTACCCGGTATCGATTACCTGACTGGACCCTCTGTTGTAATAGACTAGATCCTTCCATCCTTCATCAATAGTTTTATAAAAATAGTACTCTTCTTCGGAAAGTATCAATGCAGGATAAAACCCAATTTTAATATTTTCTTCATTTATTTTTTTTGCCTTATTTTCTTTTAGATTGAATATCCACAATCCATCAAAGGCTATAGAATTCATTTTTTCCGGATCAAACACACTGTATTTATTGAGCTCCTTAGCGTTTTCCCGGGTGACACTGGAAAATACCATATAATTCGAATCTCCATTAAAATAGGAGAATCCTATTCTCATACCCTGCAGGGCTATATTCAACTCTTTATTTTCTTTAAAATCAATTACCCGTATACCGTCGGCGATGGGATAGGGGCCGTCCTCCCCTTCTACGTATTCAAACTCACCTTTTTCATTCTTTACTACATAATAAAAAGCTAAATATCTTCCGTCAGGTGACCAGCGGGGGGTAAAATAGTCTCTTTCACCCGCTCCGGCAATAAGAACTTCTTTTTTATTTTCCACATCAAAGGCATACATTCCTCTTCTTTCCGGCTCTAATAGGCTGTAAGCAACATATTTCCCCTCCGGAGATATTTGAGGGTAAAAAAGTCCATCATAGGAAGGAAGTCCGGATTTTAAAAGGGTAATATTACCGCTTGCCAGTTCTAATTGAATATATTTCCCCGGGATAAATATTATTGCTTTTTCCTCTTCGGGCAAAAATCTAAAATTACCAATATAAAGGTGTTCAAGCTCTATAAAAGCAATTTTCTTTTTGTTCCCGCCGGCAGTATCAAAACTGTAAGCTGAAAAACCAATTTTTTCTCCATCTTTTTCGGCTTTCAGGTAGTATAACTTATTGCCCTTCCATCCCAAAAGGTAAAAAAGATATCCTTTCTCCGCATACTCCGCTTCAATCCTGTCGACGGTTAAAACCGTTTTTAAGTCCTTAGAAATAACGTACAGTTTGATATTTTTTTCTCCATCCTCTTTGATAAGGGGAAATTTGCCGTCTTCGGAGGCAAAGGAATCCGTAAGGTAATAAACAAAGGAATGAAAATACCCTGCCTTCGCTACCGCTTCCGTATATGTGGTATTTTCTGCCGCCGGGTTAATCTTTCTCATCAGTTTTAAATCGCCAAACTCTACCGTAGCCTCATTATTACCGGTATTATCTTCTTTTTCACTATTTCGATTTTGTGAATTTTGAGAAGGGGGTGCCGTATTTTGCTTACCGCAGGAAATCGCGGATATAATAATCATTAAAATCAGCAATAAAACCAAAAGGATTTTCGATAATTTTTTAAATCCCATTTTTACATCTCCTTTTATTTTATAGTAAATGGTTCCATTTTCCCCAAAAGTATTTTTTCAATTAAAAAAGCTACCCCTCCTTCATCGTTTCTCCTGGTAATAAACCGGGCTTTTTTCTTCAATGGTTCTTCGGCATTTTCCACAGCTACCCCGAGTCCTGCCGTTTTAAGGAGAGAAATATCGTTGAAATTATCCCCCACAGCACAGGCTTTTCCCAAAGGAATTTTGAGGTAATCGCATAATTTCTTTAAACCTTCTCCTTTTGATACATTTTCGGGTAAAATCTCAAAATAGTATTTATCACTTTGTACCGCATTAATATTTATACCGTATTTTTGCTCAATTCTTTTTATTTCCTCCTTGGCCAGGGCCACATCCCCCACAAGGAGTATCTTATTTGCCCTTTCAATTTCCTTTAAATTGTATACCCGATCGTATATCACTTTTTGTACATTGATATAATAATCATGGGCGGATTTTATTTCGGAAATAAAAACTTTGTCGTGATAATGAACAACTATTCCTATCTCAGGATTATCCATAAAGTGGTCTATAATAATATCGTACAATTTTCGTTCAAGGTAGACGGTATAAATACGTCCTTTTTGGGGATCGTAAAGTTCCCCTCCGTTGAAAAGTACCGCCGGAATATCTAAGTTCAATTTTTTTATATAGGGAAGCGCTCCCCTTTCTCCCCTTCCCGTGGCGATTGTAAAAAGCCCCCCTTTTTTTCTGAAGGCTTCAATTGCCCTCATATTTTCCTCGGGTATGTTTTTATTCTCATCCAGCAATGTCCCATCTAAATCCGTTACTATAAGCCTGTATTCCATATATTAGACCCCCTACGGTTTTTTTCCTCACTTATATTTTACAATAAAATCCTCCGGATTTCTTTTTATTTTTTTCAGCTTTTAATCAGTCCTCCTTTATCCTGATATGTAATGGAAATTTAGAAGAAGGGATAAAATATAAAAAATTGCTTTTAAAGGGAGGGATAATTACGCCCATTGACATAGGAATTATAGGAGCCGGATGGATTTGTGAAATGATATTGGATTCCCTGCAAAAAAAAGGTAAGGATAAATTTAATTTAACTGCGGTTTGTGATGTAAATACTGCAAGGCTTCAAGAACTTAAAAGCAAATATGCGATAGATAAAATCTATACCAGTGCCGACGAATTAATTAAGGATTCAAAAACCGAAAGCATTGTAATTGCCACACCGCCTTTTTTACATTTTGAAATGGGTAAAAAGGCTTTAGAGGCAGGAAAACACTTATTTTTAGAAAAACCGGGCTCCCTTACCGTCGAACAAATGGAAGAACTGGCAGACATTTCTTCCAGAAAGGGTTTAAAAGCTACCATAGACTACGTAATGAGGAGAAACCCTCTTTATATAATTTTGAAGAAAATTTGTGATGCAAAGATTTTTGGATTCCCTGAAAGGGCATATTTAGAAAACTACGCCCATGATGACCATCTTTTGCCTTCTCACTGGTTCTGGGACTACGAAAAAAGCGGAGGAATATGGGTAGAACACGGTGTTCACTTTTTCGATATAGTAAACTGGTTGTTTAAAATGCCGGTAAAGGTACAAGCAATTAACTTTGTGAGAAATGGAGAAGCCTTAATAGACAGGGTATACGGGTTTTCCCTCCATGAAGGAAATGTGGTAATATCCTATTACCACAGCTTCACCAAACCCGAAGCTTTTGAGAAAACTTCTTTTCATTTTATTTTTGACAGGGCCTATGCAAGGGTAGACGGCTGGATTCCTGAAAAACTGGAAGTTGAAGCCCTGCTTAATAAAGAGGAAGAAGAATTTTTAACGGAAACCCTTTTAAGGAATTCCGACGATTACTTACCCGGAGTAAATATTGATATCAATTGCAATATATTAGCAGAATACAAAGGTGATTCCAGATTTTTTAAAGGGAAAGGGAAATTTTTTACGGCCTCCCGCCGGGTAAAAATTGAGTTTTCCTTAAAGCAGGACCGGTGGGAAGTGTATAAGGCCTCTATATTTAAAGGTATTGAAGATTTAACCGAAGCAATAAAAGATAAAAAAGAATCTTTGGAGGTCACCTTGGAGGATGCCTTAAATTCATTAAAAATAGCCCGGGATATGGAAAAAAGTTCTATAAAGATTTAAATATAAGAGGGCAATTCCCTCTTTTTTATTTACAAATTCCCATGTATTTTATATAATTCATTAATGTGTTACCACCTTTGAAAGGAGACAAAATCACAATGGAGATAGGTATTGTAGGTCTGCCCAATGTAGGAAAAAGCACCCTTTTTAACGCTATTACCAGAGCAGGAGCTGAATGCGCCAATTATCCTTTCTGCACCATTGAACCAAACGTAGGGGTTGTTCCCGTGCCCGATGAAAGACTGGATTTTCTGGCGAAAATGGAGAATCCGGAAAAAATCACCCCTGCGGTTATAAAATTCGTGGACATTGCCGGGCTGGTCAGGGGAGCCAGTAAGGGTGAGGGCCTCGGAAATAAATTTCTATCCCATATTCGCGAAGTAGATGCCATTGCCCATGTGGTCAGGTGCTTTGAAGATCCCAATGTGGTTCATGTGGATGGAAAGGTCGATCCCGTCAGGGATATAGAGACCATTAATCTTGAGTTAATTTTCGCCGATATGGAAACAGTAGAAAAACGTATTGATAGAACCAAAAAACAGGCAAAATCCGGAGAGAAACAGTATTTAGAAGAACTTGCACTTCTTGAAAGAATAAAAGAAGATCTGGAAAAAGGTATCCCGGTAAGGGCTATGGAGCTTAAAGAAGAGGAAATTCAAAAGGTGAAGCAGTATTTTTTACTTACTTCTAAGCCCGTCATTTATGTGGCAAATATATCCGAAGAGGACCTGCTTTCAAAAAAAGAAGGAGAACTACTAAAAAAAGTAAAGGAATATGCGTTAAAAGAAGGGGCCGAAGTTATACCGGTCTGCGCCAAAATTGAAGCAGAACTTGCAGAACTGGAAGGAGAAGAAAAAAAAGAACTTTTAGGGGAATACGGCCTTGAAGAGTCGGGATTGGACAGGCTAATAAGAGCTTCTTACAGACTGCTCGGTTTAATAACCTTTTTTACGGCAGGTCCGAAAGAAGTCAGGGCATGGACGATAAAAGAAGGTACAAAAGCACCTCAGGCAGCCGGAAAAATTCACAGCGACTTCGAAAGAGGCTTTATCAGGGCTGAAGTGATATCCTTTGAAGACCTGGAAAAATGCAAAAGTCAAAATGAGGCAAAAGAAAAAGGGCTTATTCGGATTGAGGGTAAAGATTATATCATGAAAGACGGAGATGTGGTCTACTTCAGGTTTAATGTGTAATCGTGTCATTAAAAAAGGTGCCTTTAAAAGGCACCTTTTTGCTGTATTTTAAATATATGTCTTATATTGCTCGAATTTAACGCGATTTTCTCAGAGCGATGGAAATGAAAAGTGCAAGTCCGCCGTAAAGAAGAGTAACTCCAAAAATCAGCATCGCAATAGCACCGGGTTCCATACCTGTATTAGTCATTTCTGGACACCACCTTTTCACTAACCTGCCCATAGGGGTCCATCTTTGTCCACGGCCTTGATGCAAGGTATAAAGCCGCCACCAGCATTCCTATTGCCACACCCCATCCGAGAATTATAATGGCGCTCATGGGATAACCGCTGTAAGGAGCTTTGAATTCATTGATGATGTTTTGTATGAACATATATCCGAGGATCATCGGGGTGAGGTATTTTACGCAGAAATCCAGCCACCATCCAATTCTGAAATCCGAATACCTGTTGGCATGTTCCTTAATTTTATCCGTACCGTAAACATAACCCAGCAAAATAGCTTCTATTAAACCAAGTAGAGCAATCCCGTAATTCCCAACAAAATGGTCAACAATATCGAGGATGTGAACTCCAGCACCGGTAGCAATAAACATACTGCCTATAAATCCGCCAATAGAAATCCTGGTAATTATCTGCTCCCGGGACAGATTATACTTATCAAGGGCAGCGGTTGCAAAGGATTCAAGCATGGAAATACTTGAGGAAATTCCCGCGATGAACAGTGCAAAGAAAAACATTATTCCGAAAAGACTCTGCAGGAACTTGGGCATTGGCAGCATGCTTATAGCCTTCGGGAATGCCACGAAAGCCACGCCCGCACCGCTCGTTGCCACTTTTTCGAAGGGCACTCCCGAAGCGACAGAAACATAGCCGAGTATACTAAATACGGCAAGCCCTGCCATAAAGTCGAAGCTGGAGTTTGAAAATACCGTGATAAAAGAGTTGTTTACTATATCGGATTTCTCGGGCAGGTAGCTGGCATAGGCTATCATTACACCTACCGCCAAAGTAGTTGAGAAGAAAACCTGAGCGTAAGCGGCAATCCAAACCTTTGCGTTCATAATCTTTGAAAAATCGGGTTTTAAAAACCAGTTAAGACCGTAAGCCGCACCGGGGAGGGTTAACCCCCTTATTGTAATAATCACCATCAAAAGTGCCAGAAGCGGTGTCATTACCCGGCAGGCCTTTTCGATTCCTCCCGAAATACCTTTTTTAGTTATGGTGTAATTCAAGAGCCACACGATAATTACCGCCACAGCAATGTTCCACCTGAAGCCGCCAAGGTCCCAGGGGCCGCTGGATACACCAAGGAATTTCCCGCCGAAAAAGGCATTGGGATCAGCTCCCCAGGCCTGGGTAATTGCGTAAACCAGGTAGTTTAAGCTCCAGGAAATAATAGTTGAATAATAGCACATTTCAATTAGCGGCACCATCGTCTGCCACCAGCCGATAAACTCGTACTTTTTACCAAGTCTTGCAAAAGATAAGGTGGCTCCGCCTCTCATTTTGTGACCGAAGGAAAATTCCATTATCATCAAAGGCACCCCGGCGGTCAGGAGTGCAAAGAAATAAGGCAGAATGAAGGCGCCGCCTCCATTCTGGTAGGCCATAAAAGGAAAGCGCCAGAAGTTTCCGAGACCAACGGCAGCACCAACGGTAGAAAATATGAAGCCTGCCCTTGATCTCCACTGATCCCTTTCAAAATTTTCCATAACCTCACCCCTTAATTTTTATTTTTTACTCTACCGGCTCCAATCTTGCAAGGAAGTGTCTTAATACCGGTGGCTCGTATACCAATCTCAATCCTTTCAAGGATTCCCTTCTTGAATAGACCCTTTTTACAGCTTCAGCAATTACATCCATGTGGCTGTTGGTGTATACCCTCCTGGGTATAGTAAGCCTTACGAAATCAAGAGCCGGAAGTATCTCTTCTTTTGTAATCGGGTCCCTTCCGGCCAGAAGGCTTCCTACCTCCACCGCCCGGATTCCCGCTTCTATATACAGTTCAACGCAAATCACCTGGGATGGATATTGATTTTGCGGGATGTGAGGCAAGAATTTCTTTCCATCTATAAATACCGCGTGTCCACCGGTGGGATACTGAATGGGTACGCCGGCTGCCCTGAGTTTGTCGCCGAGGTATTTTATCTGGTTAATTCTCCAGTAAAGGTAGTTTTCGTCCAGTACCTCCTCCAAACCGCGAGCCATGGCTTCCATATCCCTTCCTGCAAGACCGCCGTAGGTAACGAATCCTTCCATGGGAACGACCATTTGCTGGACCTTTTTGTAAAGCTCCTCATCGTCTTTAAGGGCAATTAATCCGCCGATATTCACGAGGGCATCCTTTTTGGCAGACATTGTAAAGCCTTCCGCATAGGAGAACATCTCTCTTACTATTTCTTTGACAGTCTTATTCTCGTAGCCTTTTTCCCTTTCTTTAATGAAATAAGCATTTTCAGCAAACCTCGCCGCATCAATAAAGAGCTTTATCCCGTATTTATCGGCAATTCTTTTTACTTCTTTAATGTTTTCCATGGATACCGGCTGTCCGCCAGCGCTGTTGCAGGTAACTGTAGCAAGAATAAAGGCGACATTTTCAGGACCTACTTCCTTAATGAAGGCTTCCATTCTTTCCACATCAAAGTTCCCTTTAAAGGGATGGTAATTTTCCGTGTCTTCGGCTTCTTTAATAACAAAATTCTTGGCAATACCACCGGCTAATTCAATATGCGCCTTAGTTGTATCAAAATGCATATTGCCCAGTACATACTGACCCTTTTTGATCAGGAGGGGGAATAATACCTTTTCTGCACCCCTTCCCTGGTGGGTAGGTACCGTATAATTGTAACCAAAAACATCCTTTACAACTTCGCAGAGGTGGATGTAGTTTCTGCTTCCGGCATAGGCTTCATCTCCGAGCATCATACCCGCCCACTGGTAATCGCTCATTGCAGAAGTGCCGCTGTCGGTCAGCAGATCGATGTATACATCTTCGGATTTTAGCATGAAGGGGTTGTATCCCGCTTCTTTAATTTTTCTAATCCTTTCCTCCCTTGTCAGTATTTTTAAGGGCTCGACCATTTTTATTCTGTAAGGTTCTGCCATTCTCGTAAGATCGTCCAGCATTTTTAGGCCTCCTTTTTATTTTATAGGTATTTGCAAAAACGAAACATTATCAATGCAATCTTTATGCCATCAATGTTGAATGATTGAAAGGCCTTATTGCTTCAAAAAAACTATTTTTATAAAAAAATTTTTATTTTACGTCATGTATCATTTTTGTACATAAATAAATAAATGTCTCTTTTCGAGACATTTATTTCATAAATTCATAATAATTTATGTCTTATTTTGATACAATTTTGCATAATTTTATAGTTTTGTCCGCAATTCTTTTATTATTCTTTTACTTTTAGATATTTGCCAATATTAGCAGTTGATACCGTATTCTTTTATTTTCCTGTACAATGTAGACCGGGGTATTCCGAGCACCTGGGCGGCCTTACTTTTGTTTTTAAATACTTTGAGGCTTTCTTCTATAAGGTTTCTTTCGACTTCAAAAAGCTTCGGCCAGCGGTCTTTTGCCGAATCGTAATACTGATAAGGGCTTTCTTTTATAAGGTATTCGGGCAGGTCCTCTACCGTTATCAAATCATCGTCATCTATAATCATGCTTTTTTCCAGAATATTTTCCAGTTCCCGAATATTACCCGGATAATCGTAATTTAGAAGCATTTTCATAGCAGCAGAAGCAATTTTGGGTTTTGCCCTGTCAAGCCTTCTGGCCAATCGGTTAAGAAAATAGGAAATATACAGCGGAAGGTCCTCTTTTCTTTCTTTTAATGGCGGAACATCTATTTTTATTACATTTAATCGGTAATATAAATCCTCCCTGAACTTCTTCTCCTTTACCATCATCTCCAGATCCTTATTGGTGGCAGCTATAACCCTTACATCCAGCCTTATCTTCTGGGTGCCTCCCACCCTGATAATTTCTTTTTCCTGCAAAACCCTGAGCAATTTGACCTGCAACGGGTAAGGCATATCCCCTATTTCATCCAGGAAAAGGGTGCCTCCCTCCGCCTGTTCAAAAAGGCCGGGTTTCCCTTTGGAAGACGCTCCCGTAAAGGCTCCGGCTTCATAGCCAAAAAGTTCGCTTTCCAAAAGATTTTCCGGTATTGCTCCGCAGTTAACGGCAATGAAGGGTTTATGTTTTCTTACCCCTTTATCATGGATAAATTTCGCTATTACTTCCTTCCCGGTGCCGCTTTCGCCTATTATAAGAACATTTGAGTTTATGTTGGCAGCTTTTAACGCAAGAGAAAAAGCTTTTTGCATTTTAGCATTTTTCCCTATTATAGGTTCCTCATTTCCTATGAAGCTCGAAAGCTGAAGGGAAAGCCTGTTTATCTTTTCTTCCGCTTTTATTAATTTTGCGTTCAAATTTTCCAGCTCGGTAATATCCAAAAACACCGAAATTGCTCCTATTACTTCACCGCAGCCTTTATTTTTGATTGGTACAATGTTTGAAATAACATATCTATCGTTTACCCGGGTTTTAACCCCTAATTTTTCCCTGCCCGTATTTATTACATCGGGTATTGAAGAATCCGGAGCGACTTCCCTCACATACTTACCCAGTATCTTTTTGTTTTCAAGACCGGTAATTCGCTCGTTTGCTTCATTTACGTACAGTATCTTCCCATCTTTATCGGCTATCACAATACCTTCATGGACATGGTTTAAAATAATCTCTATGCTGTTTATCATTTCGGAAAGAATTTTCATTAAAACCCCGCCCTTTACGCAATTCCTCTCACGAGATTTGCGAATAATTTCGGCAGTCCCCTTTCTTCTATCAGCCCTGCGCTTTTTTCAAAGTCATAGGGAACTTTCATTATTTTAAAGGTAAGTTCTCCCGGTTTTATTTCCATAAAAACCCAGGTGGCATCCTTTGAAAACTTATTCTTCCCTTGCTCGGGCTTGGGCTTTCCCACACTTCCGGCATTAATTACAAATCTGTCCTTTAAGGTTTTTACATAAGGAATATGGGTGTGACCGCATAAAAGTATGTGACAGTGATTTTCCTCAAAAAATTTTATGAGCCTTTCCGGGGAAGTGTCCTCAAAAAGGTATTCATTTGTCCTCTCCGGGCTTCCATGTACGGCCAGGATTTTATAGCCTTCCGCTTCAAACTCCACCTTGCGGGGCAGATTTTTTAAAAATTCGCGGTTTTCCTCCTTAATATTTTCCGAGGTCCAGGATAGAGAAATTCCCCCGAGCATTGCCTCTTCTTCCGTTTTATAATCACAGCCGCAGACCATCTTCCTGAAGCCTACTGCTTCATCGTAGTTTCCCATCACCGTTGCAATACTTTCTTCCCTTATCAGCTCTACAACCTCATTGGGGCTTGCTCCGTAACCTACCAGGTCTCCGAGACAAAGGATTTTATCGGGATTGTAAAGTTTTATATCTTCGAGGACTGCTTTTAATGCTTCAAAATTTGAGTGGACATCGGAAAAAACGGCAATTTTCATTTTTATACTCCTTTCCTTATAATAATTTTTTCAAGGATATTTTCAAAAAGTGTCGAATATTATTTCTCGGGAGGAAAATTTATGGTGAAAAATACAAAATCCTTCTTAACCCTGCTTATACTACTATTTTACCTCATTTTCGTTATTATTTCCTGTCCTTTTGTTTCCTTTTCCCTTCCGTCACCTGTTCCTATAATGGATTCAAAAGAGCAGGAATTACTTGAAGAGATTTTATCCTTAGATTCAAAAATTCACTCTTTAAAAGAAAAAATTAGCAATTTGGAAAGACAGCAAGAAGAATTAAACAAAACTTTATTAAACAATAAAAGAGACTTAAAAAAATTAGAAGGTACGCTGAAAGAAAAACGTAAAAAACTTTCTTCCTTTGTTGTCTTCGCTTATAAAGGAGGGTTTGGTACATTTCTTGCCGTCCTCGCCGGTTCCGAAAGCTTAGGTGAATTCTTAAGGAGGCTCGATAACATTATATTTGTAACGGAATACTATAATAATGTAATCGATGAGGTGAAAACCTTAATAGTTTTAAAAAAGCAGGAGGAAGAAAAAATAATGGAAAAACAAAAGAAAATTGCTCAATTAGAAAAGGAAGCAAAAAATACGCTTTCAGAGCTGGAAAAAGTAAAAATTTTTAAAGAAACGGAACTGGCTAAAGCCAGGAGAATTTTTAAGGATCCCAAATTCCTTGAAGATATGAGCAAAAACTGGCAGGTGGTGCTGCCTTCCCTTGATTATCTATTAAAGAATTTAACTTCCCTTCCCTGGACATCCATAAGCCCGGATAAACTTCATGTGAACTACTTTACCCTTACCGCCAAGGGAGAATTTTATGAAAAATCCCTGACGGAAAAACTACTTTCAGGGAAGGAAGAATTGAAAAATGTGTATTTTAAAGTTACTAAGGAAGGAATAACGGTATTCGAAAAGGATAAATCCGGTAGTACGGTTTATTCCATTACCTGCACGGTAGCTCTTACGGAGGAAGGAAAAATAAAGTTTGATCCAATAAGATTAGAATTTAATGGAATTACCCTCCCCCCGGAAGTAATAAAAGACCTTTTGACCGGTTACGACTTATCTTTCACACCCCCTCCTCTACCCTATGAACTAAAAATTTCTTCAATAGAGACACAAGAGGGGAAATTAATTATGAATTTTAAAAAATGAAAATAGAGTAATAACAGCATAATATATTTTTATTTTTTTATATTCGAATATATAGATGTTTTATGTTATAATTTACTATGCAACCATCACTTTCTGTGGAATTAATTATACAGGACTAAAATTTAGGAATGGATGGTGGAAATATTATGAACTATCAAATTTCTCTTTTTTCTGCTTTTGCAGGAGGGTTGCTCTCCTTTTTTTCTCCCTGCGTTGTGCCTTTGCTCCCTGTTTATGCGGGAATTCTGGCGGGAAGCGGTGAAAAAAAAGGAAGCTTGATTATTAATTCCCTTTTTTTTATTGGAGGATTTTCCATTACTTTTACGGCACTGGGGCTTTCCTTCACCGCTCTAAGCAGGTTTTTGGTGATGAACAGGTTCCTTTTTTCAAAAATAGCCGGCGTAATAATAATTGTTCTGGGTCTTAACCTTCTGGATCTATTAAAACTTAATTTTCTTATGAAGGAGAAAAGAAGATATCTGGAATTAATTTCTATATCCCCTTTTACCTCCTTTATCCTCGGAATTTTTTTCTCCGCCGGCTGGACGCCATGTATAGGTCCAATTCTTTCTTCAATTTTGTTAATGGCAGGTACAACCAGGGATATAAAGATGGGATCCCTTCTCCTTTTTTCTTTTTCCGCAGGCTTTGGATTACCATTTTTTATTTTCTCAGTGATTTTTAGTAATTCACAAAAAGCAAGAAGTATGTTATTAAAATTTGCTCCCTTCTCAAAAAAAATTGCGGGAACACTCTTGATAATAGTCGGGTTAAGTCTTCTTTTTGAGCTAATATAATTTTTAAAGAAAGGAGGCTTCGGTTTGAAAAAAGTATTTTATTTTCTTTTAATCCTATTATTAATCCTGATAGCAGGTTGCACTCCATCTCAGGTCAGCGGTCCCGCTCCTTTTGAGAACAGCCCTGCTCCCGATTTTGAGCTAAAGGACCTTAAGGGCAACCCCGTCCGTTTCTCTGACTACAGGGGTAAAAACATTTTTCTCAACTTCTGGTCGATAAACTGCCCTTACTGCTTAAAAGAATTAGACGAGCTTCAGTCTTTTTTTAATGAACTCCCGGAAAATACCCTTTTAATTACGGTAAATCTGGATAAAGATGCAGACAAGGTTAAAGCGTATATAAACGAAAAGGGCTATACCTTCCCGGTACTTTCCGATCCAAAGGGAGAAACAATTAAAAAATATTCCATCCGGGGGATTCCCTTAAATATTTTCATTGACTGCAGCGGAACTATAAAAAGCCGAATAGAAGGCGCTCTTACGAAAAGTTACATTATCGATCTTATTAAATCCTACGATGTAATAAAAAAACCTGCCTGACCTTATTCCTAAATCAGGCAGGTAGCCTGTCAGTTCCTGTTTTTTGGTTTACAAAGTATTTCACTTATCCATGTATCCATAATATTGGCGGCATGGGCGGGTTTCATAATCACGGCGGAATCCGCCCCTTCACTCGTGCCTCCAATCGCTATTATCTCTTCCCCGTAGGGAATTAACCCGGCATCCAGAGCCATTGTGGCCACTTCCAAGCAAACTTTCACGCCCTGGCCAAACATTCTCAGGGTGTTCGCAATTATCTCCACAGGATAAACCCCACCGAATTTTCTGCTAAGACCTCTCTCTGCACCTGAAAGGACATGGGTGGTGGTCAGCACCTTCACTCCTTTTTTTATCAGCTCCTCCCTCAAATCCCCGGGAAATTCCATATCGCCGGGAGCCCTGAATCCACAGGCATGTGTTACTATGACAAGGTTAGCATTTATATTTGCATCCACCAAAAGTTTTGCCGTTCTGCCTTCATTGGAGGCAGCGACCACATGCCTGATTCCCCTTTCCTCCACGGCTCTTTTAACTATTTCTACAGTTTTTTGCGTATTTTCAGCTCCGGGTTTTTCAAAATACACCTTCCATTACCTCCCAATACTTTTTGTTATGATTATAGCTCAAACTTTTCATGCAAGGCAAGTACCGCTTTTTTTACATCCTCCTCTTTTATAAGGCAGGAAATGGTCGTATGGGAATCGGAAGTCTGCAGTATGTCGATATTCTCCTTTTTTAACGCTTCTATAATGCTGAGCATTACCCCGGGGATACCCGTCATTCCTCCACCCACTACGGTTACCTTAGCCAGATTTTTTGTTATTTCATAGGAAACCCCTAAGTCCTTGAGCACCTCTGCGGCCGTGGAAACCGCATCTTCCGCTAAGGTAAATATCTTCACATCAGGAAAAATATTAATCATGTCGATGCTTATTCCTTTTTTTGCCAATTTCTCAAAAATCCTGGACTCCAATTCTTTATCATTGCTGGGAACTTTTATTTTAAGCTGGGCAATATGAGTAGCATGGGCAATACCGGTAACCACCCTTTCGGGGACCAATCTTATCAAAGTGCCCTGAGCATCGGAAAAAGTAGACCTTATTCTCAGGGGAATATTATAATGCATTGCCAGTTCTACTGCCCTGGGATGTATTACTTTAGCCCCGTTATATGCCATTTCCGTGACTTCCCTGTAATTAACTTCATCCAGCATTTTGGCATTGCTTACTATTTTGGGGTCCGCCGTCATTATTCCCTCCACATCGGTGAAAATTTCTACACACTCCGCTTTCAATGCAGCCCCCAGGGCAACCGCCGTGGTATCGCTTCCTCCCCTTCCCAAGGTGGTTATATCCCTTTCCCCGGTAACACCCTGGAACCCTGCGACAACAGGAATTATTCCTTCTTCCAATGCTTTAATTATATTATCGGGCTTTACATCCAGAATTTTCGCATTCCCAAAATTTTCATCCGTAATTATACCTGCCTGAAAACCGGTAAAGGCTTTTGCCCGGTAACCTTTGTCTTGAAAAAGCGAGGCTATTACCGCCGCCGAAATAATCTCTCCGCAGGAAATTAAAAGGTCTTTTTCCCTGGCTTCCACCTTTCTTCCGCTTAAAAGGGAAAGCAGGGTATCGGTGGCATAGGGATCACCCATACGGCCCATAGCCGATACCACCACAACGATCTGGTATCCTTCATTTTTTCTGTTTAGCGCATGTTTTATAACCAATTCCCTGGCACCCGGTGTTGCTACCGAAGTCCCCCCGAACTTTTGAACAATTATCCTCATCGAACCCACCTCAAATAAGATTCATATTAATTAATCTTTCGGCGATCTGAACGGCATTATATGCCGCACCTTTTCTAAGGTTATCAGCAACAATCCAGAGGTTAAGGCCGCTTTCTACTGTAAAATCCTGCCTTATCCTGCCTACAAAAACTTCATTTTTTCCGCTTATATAAAAAGGCATGGGATACACTTTATTGGAAGGGTCATCCCGGACAACTACACCTTCGGCTTTTGATAGAATTTCAATTGCTTCCTCCCGGGTTATCTTATTATAAAACTCTACATTTACCGATTCCGAATGGCAATTCAAAACAGGAACCCTTACCGTAGTTGCGCTTACCCGAATGTCCTTATCTCCCATTATCTTTTTTGTCTCGTGGACCATCTTCCATTCCTCAAGGGAATATCCGGTTTCATCAAAAACATCAATATGGGGAAGTAAATTAAATGCTATGGGGTGCGGATATACTTTCGCTTCAGGAGTCTTCCCCTTCAAAATTTCATCGGATTGAACTTTCAATTCTTCGATTGCTTCAAGGCCGGTCCCGGATACCGCCTGATAAGTGGATACTACCACCCTTTTTATTTTTGCCCTGTCGTGAAGAGGCTTTAATACAACTACCATCTGTATTGTAGAACAGTTGGGATTTGCAATTAAGCCTTTGTGCCATAAAAGGTCAGCGGAATTTACCTCCGGAACTACCAGCGGAACGTCTTCCTTCAACCGGAAAGCATTGCTGTTATCAATCACCACCGCTCCTCTTTTAACAGCTTCGGGAGCCAAATTCAAGCTTATTTCTTTTCCTGCAGAAAACAGAGCTATATCAATACCTTCAAAATCTGAAGGCTGAGCTTCTTTTACCCGGTATGTCTTACCTTTGAATTCCAGCGAAAGCCCCTCCGATCTGGATGAAGCCAGTAAAAGAATGTTGTTTACCGGAAAATCCCTTTCTTCCAGCACTTTAAGCATGGTCCTTCCTACAGCGCCGGTGGCTCCGACAACGGCAACATTGTATTTTTTCATCCCTTATCCTCCTTTTGATGAATAGTGTTGCTCATCAGTGTATATAAAAAAAATTTTAAAACATAACCAAAATCATGTCAATAAATATAATATGAAAAATTAGTTTAATTTGTTTCAAAAAGAGATAGCTTTTTTGTTGAAATCTTCTTCGTAAAACTCTTGATAAATTTTTAATGCGGCTTCCTTAGCAGACCAGCGATTCAAACAAACTTTATATGTATAACTGCTGAAACAAACCTCTTTATAATCGTACTGTTTTAAAATATTCATTACTTTCCTTTCTTCTGATTTACTCAGTCTCTTTTCTCTGCTAAAAATCAACGATAGCTCCTCATCTTTTATTACAATCCCGGTGATAGATTCATTTGAATCATTAAAGCCCACGAGGGTACCTTCCCCATCGTAAAAAGTAGATTTTACGTAGAAGGGCATTTTAAAAATCTTTGCGTATTCCACCGCTTTTGGGTGCATGACTTTGGCTCCGCAGGCGGCCATGTTTATCATTTCGTCAAAAGACAGGTTTTTCAAAAATTTGGTTAAGGGATAAATAGAGGGATCAATAACAGCTACACCGGGCACATCTGTATATATTTCCACTACATCTGCCTTTAAATATCCGCCCAGCACGATTGCGGTAATATCACTTCCACCTCTCCCCAGAGTTGTAATTTCAAAGTCTTCAGTGCAACCCTGAAATCCTGCTACTACGGGAATTTTCCCCTCTTTAAGAAGCTTTTCTATCTTTTCTGTTTTTACCTGTTTTATAGCGGCATTAGAAAAATTGCCGTCCGTCGTAATACCCGCTTGAAAACCGGTTAAAGCCACCGCTTCATGACCTTCCCCCTCAAGCATAGCGCAAATAACCACCGAAGATATTATCTCACCGCAGGACATCAAAAGATCTAAATTCCGCAAATCCGTTTTATTGTAATGCTGGAAGGCTAAATCCAGCAGGGTATCCGTAGCATAGGGATCGTTTTTTCTTCCCATAGCAGAAACCACCACTACCACATCGTTTCCCTCTTTTTTTGCTTTCACTATCTTGCTTACCGCCTTTTTCCTGTTTTCTAAGGTGTTCAAAGATGAACCTCCGAACTTTTGGACCACAAGAGCCATAATCGTTCCTCCTTTTCGAAAATTAAACGGAAAAATTGTCCTTGTATAGCGGACAGTTGTTTTTAATATAAAAACATATTGGTATATTATATTCGACGCAAATTTAAAATATCCTTTTTTTGAAATTATTTTGCTATTCTGTATTATAGAATAAAAGTAAAAAAAGCCCCCGGGGTTTAATTTAACCCCGGGGGCTTTGTTTAATGAATTCTTTCTATAAATCTCAAAATTATATCGATGAATTTTCTGCCTGCTTTTTTAGATATATCGAGCACCTCTTCATGGGAAAGAGGTTCTTTGTTTATTCCCGCCGCCATATTTGTTATAAGAGAAACACCGAAAACCCTTATACCCATCTGTCTTGCCGCAATTACCTCGGGAACGGTGGACATTCCCACCGCATCCGCTCCAAGGATTTTAAGCATCTTTATCTCCGCCGGCGTTTCGTACGAGGGTCCTTTAAAAAAAGCATAAACCCCTTCTTTAAATTTTTCTCCCGAATCTTCAAATACCTGCCGGGCCATCCTCCTTAATTTCTCATCATAGGCCACGGTCATGTCGAAAAATCTCGGTCCAAGCTCATCTATTTCTTCACCAATTGCAGGGTTTTCTCCGGTAAAATTTATATGGTCTTTTATTACCATTAGATCTCCCGGCCTTAAATCTTCGTTTATTCCCCCTGCGGCATTGGAGACAATTAAAGTATTTATGCCCAGTAGCCCGAGCACCCTTACGCCAAAAGCCACTTTATTTACAGGATAACCTTCGTAAAGGTGAAAACGTCCCTGCATCATAACTACATCCTTGCCGCGAAGTTTGCCAAATATAAGATTACCCCTGTGGCCTTTCACGGTGGAAGCGGGAAATCCCGGAATATCCCTGTAGGATATTATTACGGGGTCTTTTGCAAGATCTCCCAGTTCCCCCAAGCCACTTCCCAGTATTATTCCTATTTCAGGTTTTCTATTTACCTTTTCCTTCAAAAAAGCAAGGGCATTAAAAAGTTCCTCTTTGTAGCTCATTGTCCAGTATCCCGCCCTTTCGGCTTTATTTTAATTTATCAAGGAAGCTGTGACCGTGTTTTAAACGCTCGCATTCCAGCATTTCCGCTACCGTTTGCCCTATATCCGAAAAGCTTTTCAATGTACCCAGATTTACCCCGCTTTTTAATTGCCGGCAGTAAACCAGAACCGGAACGTACTCTCTGGAGTGGTCGGTACTTTCGGTGGTGGGGTCACAACCGTGATCGGCGGTGATTATAAGGCAATCGCCTTTTCTCATTTGAGAAAGAATTTCCGGTATTCTTTTATCAAACTCTTCCAAGGCTTTTGCATAACCTTCCGCGTCGTTTCTGTGTCCGTAAATCATGTCAAAATCCACGAGATTCGTGAATATAAGGCCTTTTTTCGCCCTGCTCATTGCTTCAAGGGTTTTATCAACCCCATCCATATTCCCCTCCGTATGTATCTCCCGGGTAAGTCCTTTCCCTGCAAAAATGTCACCTATTTTCCCGATTCCCCATACTTCACAGCCTTTATTTTTTACTTTATCCAGCAGGGTATCCTCCGGTGGCTTTAAAGAAAAGTCCTTCCTGTTATAAGTTCTTGTAAAATTGCCGGGAGTGCCCACAAAAGGCCTGGCAATTACCCGGGCTACGGCGTGTTCTCCTGTAAGAATTTCCCTGGCGATTTCACAGTACCTGTAAAGCTCCTCTACCGGAATTACCTCTTCGTGGGCGGCTATTTGAAAAACGGAATCCGCAGAAGTGTAGACTATGGGATAGCCGGATTTCATGTGTTCTTCGCCCAATTCCTTTATTATTTCCGTTCCGGAGGCGGGGTAATTACCCAGGATCTTTCTTCCTATCCTTTTTTCAAACTCCGAAATAATTTCCCCGGGAAACCCGCTGGGGTATACGGGAAAGGGCTTTTCAAGGATGAGCCCCGCAATTTCCCAGTGGCCGGTTGTTGTATCCTTGCCCGCAGATTTTTCCGCTGCTTTTCCATAAGATGCTGTTGGGCTTTCAACACTTTTTACACCCGGTATTTTTTCTATATTACCCAGCCCCATTTTCTCCAAATTGGGTAGATTAAGTCCCCCAACTTTTTTTGCGGTATTTACCAGGGTGTTGCTTCCCTCATCGTTGAAAAGTTTTGCGTCGGGAAGTTCACCAATACCAACGCTGTCCAGAACCAGGATTATTACCCTATCTATCACTTTACCTACCTCACTTTAACTTTATATTCTATAATTTCCTTTCCTGTAATTTTTGCCCAGATTACGTTCCTTTTTGGCACGTATTCCCCGGTCAGCAGGAAGGATTCTACAACTTCTTTCACCGCCCAGTTCAGCTTTTCCCTATCATTGGCAAGAATACGGGCCAGGGGTTTATCCTTTTCGGCAAAATCCCCTACTTTTTTGTATATCCAAATCCCCACTCCTAAGTCGATATTATCTTCCTTTTTCTGTCTGCCAGCACCTAATTTCATTGCCGTAAGTCCTAATCTCAGGGCATCAATTTCCTTAATGTATCCTTCGTTTCCAGGGTAAACCTCCAAGGTATATTTGGCTTTTGGCAAAAGGCTGTAATCCTCAATTACCCTTTCATCTCCGCCCTGAGCTGCTATAATTTCCTTTAGTTTAGTCAGAGCCCTGCCGTTTTTGATGTTCTCCTTCAGAGCATTTTCCGCTTCCTCTTTTTCTTTGTACTCTCCGGCCAAAAGGAGCATTTCTGAGCCCAATTCAAGGCAAAGTCTGACCAGGTCCTCATGCCCATTTCCCTTTAAGGTCTCAATAGCTTCTATAACCTCAATGGAATTTCCAATTGCAAGACCCAGAGGCTGATCCATATCCGTTACAAAAGCCACTGTTTCCTTTCCTGCAAGATTTCCTATCTTTACCATTAGTTCGGCGAGAGCCTTAGCTTCTTCATAGGTCTTCATGAAAGCCCCCCGCCCGAATTTTACATCGAGCACTATTTTATCCGCCCCGCCCGCAATTTTTTTACTCATAATGGAGCTTGCTATCAAGGGTATCGAATCTACAGTGGCCGTAACATCCCTTAAGGCGTATAGTTTTTTATCTGCAGGGACCAAATTTTTAGATTGCCCCGTTATTGCAGCTCCTATCCTGTTTACATTTTCGACAAATTCATCCTGAGATAGTTCCACTTTAAACCCGGGAATCGACTCCAATTTATCAATGGTACCGCCTGTGTGACCGAGCCCTCTGCCGGACATTTTGGCAGCCCTTACCCCGCAGGAAGCCACAAGGGGTATAAGAACCAGTGTAGTGGTGTCCGCTATTCCACCGCTGGAGTGTTTATCTACTTTTATTCCGTCTATTTTTGACAGGTCCACCCTTTCTCCTGAAGAGGCCATAGCCAGTGTTAGATAGGTTGTTTCTTCTTCATCCATGCCCCGAAAATAAACGGCCATCAAAAATGCTGCCATCTGATAGTCGGGAATTTCTCCCTCTACATAACCCTTTATCAAAAATTCAATTTCTTCCCTTGAAAGTTTTTTCCCTCTTTTTTTCTTTTCGATAATTTCGGGAACAAAAATCATACCATCACCCTCTTTGCCAAATTTACAGGGTAAAACCGTAGGGTAAAAGCTCTTCGGGAGTGGTTTTAATCACCTGGGAGCCATCCTTATTGGACAGTAGAATTTTTGCCCCTTTTGCCAGTTCGAGAATTACCTGCCGGCACGCACCGCAGGGTGACACCGGCTCATCCACATCTGCAATTACCGCTAATGTTTCAATACGCCTTTCCCCTTCGGAAAGGGCTTTAAAAATAGCCACCCGTTCGGCACATACCGTAAGGCCAAAGGAAGCGTTCTCAATATTACAGCCGGTATATATTTTACCCTCTTTTGTTAAAACAGCAGCCCCCACTTTAAATTTTGAATAGGGCGCATAGGCTTTATCCTTGGCTTCCCGCGCCTTAGAAATCAAATCCCTTTCTTTTAAAGTTAAATCCTGATTAGAAAACATCCTACACCCTCTTTCTCACTATATAAAACCTGAATTTTTCCGGTGAAAAGTAATTGGAAGAATAAAATATGGGATTATTATTTTCGTCAAAATGCAGCTGCTCCAGCAACAGTAGTACACCGGAAGCGGACTTCATCTCGAGCTTTTTATAAATATTCTTCACCTTAGCTTTTACGGGAATAACATCGGAAACTGCATAAGCTATATAGATGCCCAGATCCTCCTGCAGGTATTGAAAAAGGGATTCCTTATTGAAATTGAATTCTTTTTTTACATATTTTGCCGGAATCCTGTCTATGCAGTAAAGCACCGGAATATCATCCGCAGTCCTCACCCTCTGAATCCTGAATATATCGTCTTCCACTGGTATATTCATTAAAGCAGCTTCCTTTTCTGTGGGTTTTACCCTTTCAATCAACACGTCTTTAGTCCCCGGCCTCATGCCCTGTTTTTCTATTAACCGGGTAATGCTTATTAGTTCTTCCATACCGCTCTTTATGACCCGGGGCCTGGTGACAAAAGTTCCCACGCCGTGGTATCTTTTTACATATCCTTCATCTTCCAGAATCCTGAGGGCTTCTCTCAAAGTTGCGCGGCTTACCCCCAATAGCTTTGAATACTCTATTTCCGAAGGCAGCCTTTCTCCTTCTTTTATTTCTCCTTGTTCTATCATATCTTTTATTTTATTTAATACGTATTCATATTTCGCAGGATGATTCACAAAACCGCAACCCCTTTTAAAAATATTATATATTAATATTATAATTTTACATTTAAGCCTTTGATTGCAATCAAATCTTTAATGGATTCAGTATGGTCCCCCGGAATTATCACCTGATGGTTTCCCAGGGTTCCCGATAAGAAATCCTCCACATCCTTTTCTAAATACACCTCAATTTGGGTTCTGCACCGGAATTCGCTTTCAGGATTATCCACTATTTTCCCTTTTGCAAAGGAAACCTTTGAAAGGTCTCCCCCGCCGAATTTTAAAATGGTTACCCTGCCTTTTTCAAATTCTCCCCTTATCCCCACTCCCATCCCGGATTCAAAATGAGAGCGCAATATATAATTTTTTACGGCTTTTGTAGGAACCGTGCAATGGGCAAAAATTATCGTATTTTTTTTGACATCGACGGAGGAAGGATTGGCCATAAAGGGAATCTCCCCGGTCAAAAGGTAAGAAATATACATGGAAAAGGTAGAGGGCAAATCGCCTTCGCAACCCGCTATAATACCTTCATCGGTCAGCCGGGAAAGCGCGGGACATCCGGTAATCCCGTATTTCATTAAAAGGTCGAAACATTTTAAGGTTAAAGCATTTAACCTGTATTTTTCTGTTAAAGACTTCAGGGCATTGTACACCCTGTGAGAATTCACTAAATCCCTTTCCTCCGGCTCCACCCTTTTTAATGCTTTGTCAAAATATCCATCGTAGTCACCCTGAGAACTTTCCAGGGCTTTATATAATTCCTCCATGGTTATATCTACAATATTTAAACCCCAGTACCTTTTAACCTTCTCGTAATCTACAGCACTGGAAATAAGCCAAAGGGAAGGCCCTCCAATACTTCCGATGTTAGAAATAGCCACTTTTGATAGGGTTTTGGTTATTCGAGACAGTCTTTTAATTTTGTTCAGTACCTGATCTTTGTCGTTGTAGAGAAGATACACCTTTTCCTTTTTATATTCTTTAACAAAAGACATTATCTCCAAGGAAGCGGCCAGGGAATTGTTTATATCTTCCGCAAGGAGAATTACCGGCTTAGGAAGGTAATCAAATATGTTTTTGAACTTTTCTTCCGTACCTCCCGTCATTATCCACACCAGTGTCAAATCCTTCGACTTATTCGCAAATTTATCATTTATTTCCCCGTAATCAAAATAGGTTACTTCAAAGTTTTCATTAAAAAGCGTATAGGTTTCTGCAAGGCTTTCCTTTACCTTTTCTTCTCCGTGAAGAGGTGACATCAATTGTATGACATTCAATCTCATACACTTAAGCCTCCCCGGTATAATATTTTATTTTGTCCCTCTCTCGTAAGGCACACCGTCAGCAGCAGGCGGAGTGGATTTTCTTACCACACCGGCCAGCACCGCCAGCGTCAAAACGTACGGGATCATTTTTATGAACTGGTATGGAATCACCGCATTCTGCACTACCCTGAAGCTTAAACTTTCTGCAAAACCAAAGAGCAAGGATGCCCACAGGGCCCCTTTTGGAGTCCAGTTGCCAAAGATCATTGCGGCAAGGGCAATATATCCTTTCCCCTGAGTCATTCCTTCCACGTACATCCCGGTATGTTCCAGAGCTAAATACGCTCCAGCAAGACCTGCCAGCACTCCGCTTATAATTACCCCGGCGTACTTCATCTTAAAAACGTTAATTCCGAGAGTATCCGCCGCTAAAGGATTTTCACCAACGGAACGCAGCCTTAAACCGAAGACGGTCTTTTCCAGAATGTATCCGGCTACGGGCACCAGAATGAGGGCTAAAATTATTACGGGTGAAGTCTCCCCCAGCAGGGGAATCTTTAACTTGAAAAGCCCGTTCACATGGGGAGTTGTAGTGGCCATTTTGAAAAACGCCTGACTCAAAAATCTGGAACTTCCGTAAGCTAAAATATTAAGGGCTACACCGCTTACAATCTGATCCACCCTGAATGTAACCGTGGCTATTGCATGAATCAAGGCCAAAAAAGCACCCGCCGCCATTGCAAATAAAAATCCAACGTAAGGTCCAAAATAATAGGATCCGAGGGCACCCCAGAAGGAACCCACTATCATCATACCTTCCAGTCCTATATTCACAACACCCGCTCTTTCGGTATATACCGCCCCAATTGCCGTAAGGATGATGGGTACCGCCATTCGGAGTGATGACGCTATCAACTCGATCAAAAACAATTTAAGCCACCCCTTTCCTCTCTATGCGACGGATATAGTCGTTCATCACTTTATTGATGACGACAATGGAAAGAATCATCAGAGCCTGCAGTATTACGATTGTATCCATCGGGACGTTCAGCAGGGTTTGTATTCCCTCGGCTCCTCTCTTTAAAAAGCCAAAGAGTATGGAAGCCGCTATTATCCCGAAGGGGCTGTTCTGGCCAATGAGGGCAACGGCTATACCGTCAAATCCATAGCCTCTCGGGAAATCTAAGTCCATATATCCGAAATATCCCATTAGGTCTGATAGCCCTACGAGACCCGCTATAGCTCCGCTTAACAGAAACCCTTTATAAAATACTTTTTCCGGATTTATTCCCGCCGTCCTGGAGGCATCGGGATTTTGCCCCACACAGCGAAGCTCAAAACCGAAGGGGGTGTAATAAAGCATGTAGTATACAGCGAAAGCCAGAAGGATTCCCAGCGGGAAAAACCAGTTCAGATAAACGTGCTTCGGTAGATTCACGCCAAAAAGAGCTAAAAGTCCATGAAGTTTCGGTATCAATGCTGTGGACAATAATTTCGGCGTCCTGATTAGAAGTTTCTGGCTCCTGTCCAGGAATACCTCGGAAATTAAAAAGTGAATTAAGGAGTAGGAAATATAGTTTAACATGATCGTGCTTATTACTTCATGCACCCCTCTTTTTATTTTCAGATACACCGGGAGGTAGGCCCACAACATTCCTCCGATGATACCGGATAGGATAACAAGGGGTATATGGATTACTGCGGGTATTCCTTTTAATGAAAAGCCTGCAAGGGCTGCAAGAAAGGTACCGATTAAATACTGTCCTTCAATACCAATATTGAAGAGTCCCATTCTAAACCCTATGGAAACCGCAAGCCCTGAAAATATTAGAGGCGTTGAATTGTAAAAAATTATTGCGACACTGTCCAGCCTTCTGAAGGAAAACCTGAACATGGTGTAAAAAACCTCTAAGGGATTTTTGCCTATGGACAAAATTACAAGAGAACTTAAAAAAGCTGCAACTACTATAGCCAGAACGGGAGAAATTATTTTTAATATCAATACGTTGATTCTTTTCATGACGCTTCACCAGCCTTTTCATGAGCTCCCAGCATATAAAGGCCTATTTCTTCCAAGGAAACCTCCTGTGGCTCGAATTCGGCGACTATTTTACCCCCGTACATTACCCCTACCCGGTCTGAAAGCGAAAGCACTTCGTCTAAATCCGCGGATATCAGCAAAATTGCCTTACCTTCTTTTCTAAGCTTTAAAAGCTGGCTGTAAACAAATTCCGAAGCCCCGATGTCAAGTCCCCTTGTGGGCTGGGCGGCAATAATGAAGACCGGATTTTGAGACAGTTCCCTTCCCAGAATAACTTTTTGCTGGTTACCGCCGGATAGGCCTTCCACCGCCTGTCGGATAGAACTCAAAGAAACGTGATACTCCTCAACAACGGTTCTGCAAAATCTCTCTGCATTTTTTACATCCAACGAGGGTGCCCTGTAAAAGTCCTTTTTTCTATGAAGTCCCAGGACTGCATTTTCCCACACCTTCATCGGAAGCACCAGTCCCTGTTTATGCCTGTCTTCGGGTATAAAGGCTATGCCCAGATCCCTTCTTTCCCTTATGGATAAATCCTTCACGCTTTTCCCCAGCACCTTTATGTCGCCCCCATCAGCCCTTCTCAAGCCGATTATTGTTTCGGCTAATTCTTTTTGGCCATTGCCCTCTACACCAGCAATACCGTATATCTCTCCCGCCCGTATTTTAATGTTTACACCTTCCACTACCGGCCGCCCATCTCTATCTTTTACCCGGAGGTTTTCTAAGGATACCACCACTTCTCCTTTTTCCACTTCTTCCCTATCCAGTTTCAGAAGCACCGGCTTACCAACCATCATTTTTGCCAGCTCTTCTTTATTTACCTTTTGAGGCTCCACCGTGCCTACTACCTTCCCTCTTCTTAAAACCGTTATTTTATCCGCTATTTCCAGCACTTCATCCAGTTTATGACTAATAAATATTATGGTTTTCCCTTCTTCTTTTAACCTCCGCAAGTTGACGAACAATTCTTTTACTTCCTGGGGCGCAAGAACAGCCGTGGGTTCATCGAGGACCAGGATATCGGCACCTCTATAAAGGACCTTTAATATCTCTACCCTCTGGGCCATTCCCACTGATATGTCTTCTACTCTGGCCTTGAGGTCTACCGAGAAATTGTAGAGCCTGCATAAATTCTCAATTGCCTTCCTGGATTCCTCCCAGTCTATGGTTAAACCCTTTTTCCTTTCCGCACCGAGTATAATGTTTTCCAGGACGGAAAATCTGCCGACCAGCATAAAATGCTGGTGAACCATTCCTATTTTAAGTTCAATGGCCCGGTTAGGAGAAGATATCCTTTCCTTTTTCCCGAAAATGAATATCTCGCCTTCATCCGGCTGGTAAAGTCCGGAAAGAATCTTCATGAGCGTGCTCTTGCCGGCACCGTTTTCACCTACAATAGCGTGAATTTCCCCTTTATCCACTTCCAAATTAATGCGGTCATTAGCGACTATACCCGGAAAACGCTTGGTAATGTTTTTAAGCACAATCGCTTTTTCCAAGATTTCACCTCATTTGCAAAATATTTAAAAAGGGGTGACATTACGTCACCCCGCAGGTAACAATTATTTTAATCCTTTTACAAATTCTTCGTATTGTTTTTTGTCTGCGGGCACCTTAATTTCGCCCTTTACGATTTTACCTTTAAGTTCATCTAATTTTGCAGTAATATCGGAAATCATGTTTTTATTGTAATCATTCAAAGCGTATCCTACGCCATCTTCTGCAAGCCCGAATACTCTGTATCCACCCTTGAAGTTACCTTCCACGTAATCCTTTATAGTGTCGTAAACGGCTACATCCACCCTCTTTAACATGCTGGTCAGGATGTAAGGTCTTTGTTCTTCCTTTGCGGTTAAGGATTGATCGGAGTCAACGCCGATTGCAAACTTCTTTTCTGCGGTGGCAGCTTCAATAACGCCGATTCCGGAAGCTCCGGAAGCGTGATATACCACATCCGCACCAGCCTTAAACTGCTTTAATGCAAGTTCCTTACCCTTTACGGGATCCTTGAAAGCCTCACCGGTGGTGCCGATGTAGTCGGAAACTATTTCAACTTTGGGATTTGCGTATTTTGCACCGGCCATATAGCCTGCTTCAAATTTTTCAATCAAAGGAATCTTCATACCGCCTACAAAACCAATTTTCCCTGTCTTAGATTTTAATGCAGCGGCAGCACCCACAAGGAAAGATCCTTCCTCTTCTTTAAACTGCAGGCAGGCTACATTGGATTTTTCGTCAAGACCTTCAATGAAACCATCGATCAATCCAAATTTTACATCGGGGAATTCTTTTGATACCTTTGCGATATGATCGGTAAACATAAAACCTACGCCGAATATTAAATTATATCCGTCTTCAGCAAGAAGCCTTAAAAGCTGCTCCCTGTTTTCTCCACCTGCAGAAGGCTCCAAGTATTTTACTTCTATCTTATCTCCGAATTCCTTCTGGGCTCTTTCCAAACCTGCATAAGCGCTGTCGTTGAAGGAAAGGTCCCCTCTTCCACCCACGTCGAAAACAAGCCCTACTTTAATCTTTTTGGTTTCTGCGGGCTGTTGCTGTTGCTGAGGCGGTTGAGTTTCTTTCTTGGCGCAGCCAGCAAAGGCAAAAACCGCCATTAACACCACGAGCACCAAGGCTATTATCTTTCTCATTTTCATATATTTATACCCTCCCGTTATTTATGTAAATTATTTTTTAAATATTAAAACTTTACCCCCTTTCGCAAGGTTGTCTGACGTCTAACAACTTCATTTTATCAATTAGTAAATTCACCTGTCAAGAAAATTTTTGAAAGCATCACATAGTCCCGGGTATTCTTCCTGATAGAGTTTAAATATTCTTCCGTTAGCTCCGTTACTACTTTCGCAGGGGAACCGACCGCAAGGCTCCTGGGTGGAATTACCTTCCCGCTGGGTACCAGTGACCCTGCCGCCACCAATGCCTCTTCTCCGATTTGCGCCCCATCCAGAATTATTGCACCCATTCCTATTAGAGCCCCATCCTTTACTGTACAACCGTGGAGTATTGCATTATGCCCGACGGTAACATTTTCTCCCACAACACAGGGGTTGCTCTCGGTAACATGCAGTACGCAACCGTCCTGAATATTGGAATTTTTTCCTACCCTAATATAATTAATATCACCCCTTAGCACAGCCCTGAACCACACGCTGGAATTTTCTTCTAAGATTACATCGCCGATTATATCCGCAGAATCGGCTACAAAGGATGTGGGATGAATTGATGGTTTTTTATCTTTAAAATTTATTATCACCGTCAACTGCCTCCTTGATTCATAGTTTTCAATATTTATGCGTTCTGGAAAAACAGTGCCACCGTGCCAGGGCCCGAATGGGAGCCTATAACGGGGCCTATCCATGAAATCATTATTTGTTTTACATTAAATTCCCTTTTCATTGCATCGGCAAGTTCTAAAGCCAGCTCCTCATTATCTCCGTGGCTTATTCCTATTAACTGATTCTCCAGATTTTTCCCTCTCTCGGCAGCTATCTCTACCATCCTTTTAACCACATTTTTCCTTCCCCTCACCTTTTCCAAGGGGAAAATCGCTCCATCTACCATATGTAATATGGGTTTTATGTTTAAGAGTCCTCCTATAAAAGCCTGAGCCCCTGATATCCTGCCTCCCCTTTTTAAAAACTCCAGGTCATCTACTGTAAAAATATGTTCCATATGATGAGCGTAAAATTCTATTTCCCGGGAAATTTCGTCAAAATCCCTGCCTTCTTCTGCCATTTGAGCGGCTTTGTAAACGACAAGCCCTGTCCCCAAGCTGGCACATTTTGTATCTAAAACCTTTACGTGGTCGGCCTTTGTAGTTTCCTTTGCCACCAGCGCCGCCTGGTAACTGCCGGTGAGTTTTGAAGATAGCCCCAGCACTATGCCTTTTTTGCCTTCCTTACGCAACTCTTCAAAACAGGTCATAAATACATTCACCGGAACCTGAGAAGTAACGGGGATTATCTCTCCTCTTCTCATCTTATCGTAAAATTCTTTGATATCAAGATAAGAGATATCGTCACCGGGATTGTCCTTTAATGAAACGGACATTTTTAATCGTATTACAGGTAATTTATTTACCACCTCTTCCGGCAGGTCGCACGAGGTATCGGTAATAATGACAGTATTTGACATAAAAACGCACCCCCTAAAACATTTAAAATCTTTCTAATTTATTTAGAATCTAAACTTTTTAATATTTCTTTAACCGTTATTTTTAAAACCGGATGGATGAAATCCTCCGCAATCTGGGCAAGGGGTTTTATTACAAAAATCCTGTTGTGGGCATCGGGATGGGGTATTTTTAAATCCTCATCATTAAAGATTAAACCATTGTAAAAAATTATATCTAAGTCTATATTTCTTGGCCCCCACTTTATTTTTCTTTCCCTGCCCATTTCTTTTTCGATTTCTTGAAGGGTGTTTAAAAGTTCCCTGGGTGAAAGCAAGGTTTCTGCCTGCAATACGGCGTTTAAAAACCTGGGTTGATCTACATAGCCGTAAGGTTCCGTTTCTATAATATCGGAAATTTTTACTACCTTTATGCCCCTTTGCCTTATTTTCTCTATTGCCGTTTTAATGTTTACCTCTCTGTCCCCTACATTGCTTCCAAGGGCGATGAATACATCTGGCATTTTACCGCCTCCAGCATCTTCAACACTCTTTTATTTTCCTTAACATCGTGCACCCTAATTATATCCACGCCGCAGAGGGAGCACATAGCTGTAATGGCAAGGGTTCCTTCCAGCCTGTCCTCCGGGGAAATATCGCCCAGGGTTTTGCCTATAAAGCTTTTTCTTGAATGGCCGATCAGAATTGGTTTTTTCAGGCTCTTCAACTCCCTTATCCTGGACAATATCTCCAAATTGTCCTCATACCTTTTGCCAAAACCTATCCCCGGGTCCAAGATAATTTTTTCGGGGTCCACTCCTTTATCCACAGCAGTTTGAATCTTTTCGTAAAAATAACCCGTTATCTCGTTTATCACATCTTCATAAAAAGGATTCTGCTGCATATCCTTGGGCGTGCCTTTAATATGCATCAAAACATAGGGGGCTTTCGCCTCTGCCACCACTTCTAAAATCCTTTCATCAAAGGAAAAACCGCTGATATCGTTGATCATATCCGCACCGTTTTCCAGGGCTTTTTGAGCTATCCCCGCCCTGTAGGTATCCACCGAAAGGAATGCTCTTGGGAAGCTTTCCCTGACAGCCTTAATTGCAGGAATTACCCTTTTTTGTTCTTCTTCTTCATCCACCGGCTCCGAACCGGGTCTTGTTGAAAGTCCGCCGATGTCAAGAATATCCGCACCCTCTTCTATCATCTTTTCAGCGGCAGCGACTACCTCTTCAACGCTTTTTCTCCTTGATTCCGGGTAAAAGGAGTCCGGTGTAACGTTTATTATCCCCATAACAAGAGTATTGTTTAAATATACTTTTCTGCCCCAGGGGCTAATTAAAAGTTCTGTCCTTTTTTTATTAAAAAACTCCTCTAAGTCTTTTTTTATTTCCAAGAGGCCAAAAAAAGGCATTTTGCTCAGCTTTTCCATTAGTCCCTCGTAATGCTTTTTGGTTCCGAAAAGTAAAATATCGGTTCGTTCAACCTTCCCGTCGATCACATTTTTATGTACCGCCGCATCGCCACCGAGAGCCAGCATTTCCTGTTTGATAATATTGGCTGCGGGGAAGGGTACTCCAAAAAGCTTTAAAGGTATTATATTTTGTTTCTTCTCAAAAATTTGTATTGAATCGGGATGAACTCCAATTCTATTCATTTCCTTTCTCAGGTATTTCTGCGTAATTTCGAGAATCAATTCATCCACCCCTTTTCCACGCAGGCAAAAGCCTGATGATTGTGTATGCTTTCAAAACTTGTGACCTCCACCCGGTACCACTCGATGCGCTCATCTTCCTCCAACCTCAAAGCGGCGTCCCTGGTCACATCTTCCACGAATTTAGGATTTTCAAAGGCTTTTTCGGTAATATATTTTTCGTCCGGTCTCTTTAAAAGCGTGTATATGGGGCAGCTGGCACTGCTTTCAGCAATTTCTATCAGGTCCTCGAACCATATCATTTTTTTCGACCTGGTAAGTATGTCCACCTCAGCCCTCTGGTTATGAGCACCTTCCTGGCTTATCTCTTTGGAACAGGGGCAAAGGGTGTGAACGGGCACTTTCACCCCTGTATAAATTTTATAACTATCGGACAGCTCGGCGTAAATTTTTGCACACACCTCCAAAGGAGATTCGCTTTTCGTAACGGGGGATTCCTTCCATATAAAATACGGAATTAGCAGTTCTATATGGGCAGAGTTCGCCCCGAGCTTTTCTTTTATTTCGATAAGAATATCCTCTATCCCCTTTGGACTCAATATTTCGAAATTTTTCAGTACCTCCACAAACCTGCTCATATGGGTACCCCTTAAATCCCGGTGCAGATCTGCCGAAATGGTGATATTAGCGACGGTATACTGAAAGCCCCTCTTCTTATCCTGCACCTTCAAAGGCCATTTTAAACCCTTTATTCCCACCTTTTTTAAAGGCACCATTCTTTCATCCTTTTCCGACTGCACATCCTTCAATTGCAACCCTTTTCACCCCTGTAAACTACCCCGCAGTCTGCCGTCTCCCATATTTCCACTTCGTAAAGGAAGCAGTTGTCCCTTTTTAATACATCGTATAGTTCTTTGAAAATGTATTCCGCTATGTTTTCAGCAGTAGGCTGGGGTATTATCTCGTTGATATAGCTGTGGTCGAATTTTTTCAAGACACTGTCTTCTACGATTTTTTTAAGTTCCACAAAATCGATTATCATCCCTTCTGAATCGGGCGTTCCCTGGATTTTTACCACCAGTTTGTAGGTATGCCCGTGCAATCTTTCGCACTTTCCCCTGTATGCGGTCAGGTTATGGGCCGCATCGAATTTAAACTCGCGTATTAAAATCATTTTCTCACCTCTTTAAATTACCTTTTTTATATTATAGCATTTCAAATCCATATAATGCCATATTAAACTAAAATAAAAAAGCAGCGTCATCGCTGCATCACGTAATTTTCTATAAATTTCATATTTTTTTCGTTAATTGTATCGAATTTGAAACCTTCACTTTTTAAAATTTTTATTATCTCCGGCAAAATCTCCACAGTTAGATTTTTCGAATCGGTATCGTGAAGTAGCACCACCGCAATTTTTTTATTCTTTACTCCTCTTTTTAAATTTTCCAGCATGGTTTGTTTATCGGGGTAGGGCATTGTCGCATCTCCCGTCACCACATTCCAATCTATGTAGTGATACCCCTCTTCCTTCACCTTTTTTTTGATTTCCGTCATTATTCCTGCAGGACCGGTTTTCAAATAAACGGTGTTTTTGGACCCACCGGGAAATCTGATAATTTTAGGTCTTACACCCGTTAAATTATAAATTAAATCCTCCTGCTTTTTTAAGTCACTCATAAAGGAGTCTACCGAGGTATATATCTTATCGTATCTGTGGCTGAATGTATGATTTCCTAAGGAATGCCCTTCCTCATAGATCTTATTTATCACCGTATTTTCGCTTTCTTTATAACCCACCAGAAAAAAGGTCGCCTTTATTCCCTCTTCCTTTAAAATCTCCAGAATTTTTTCGGTGTTTTTACTGGGACCATCGTCAAAAGTAAGGTAGGCTATTTTATCTTTGATTTTACCACCGTTCTCACTCTTCCTATCTTCCTCTTCCACAGTGGAATTCTTTTTTTCAGGAAATAGTCTGTTATATATTAAGGTATTTACTTCACCGAAATAATAATCCTCAAAACTTTGTCCATCTACAGCTCCTCCCGGGGAGAGGACTTCTTTTGTATTTCTTCTTTCTGAAAAGGCATAAATAAACCCCATTAGAAATCCAAAAATCACGCATAATATTACCGCAATTACTATATAAAAATAATTTCTACCCTTGTTGTCCATAATCCTTGCCCTTCCCTTCTACCTTCATTTTAACATCCCGGGGAAGTCAAAAAAATAGGAAGTGCAAGGAAATTATTACAGGCTCAGGGATTTAACGAGCATTGTGGCAAAGGAACCTGGGGGAAGGGCAAATTTTAACTTTACCTTCTCATATCCCCGGTAAAAATCGTCTTCTTCAAAGCCCGAAAAATAAAGGTTTTCCGGAAAAACCACCGCTTTCCTCATAAAGGATTTGAAAAAGGATTTCCTTATCTTTTTTAGATTAAAGTCCGAAGGGCTAACCCCTCTTTGCTTCATTACTTCCATTACCGCACTGCGCACCGGTTCTTCCGCTTGCGGTATTTTATAAGAAACGGTAGGCACTTCCAGGTTCTTCAGCTCTTTAAACTTCCTTTCATCCTTTACATTCCTGTAAATTAAATAATCCATTATCTTTCCTTTTACCGGGAATAAATCCTCCACATAAGAAGGGAGTATCAAAGAAAGCGTCCTGTTCCATAAGTAGCTCTGATAGGCTGAAAAAAACATGGAAAGCTCTTCTTTTGGAATAATATTTAGTGCCTTTACCATATTTTCCTTGCTTTTCCCTTTCTTCAGTATTTCGATTATTTCCCTCTCCGTTTTCGTCCTGCACAGCGGCAGAATAGCTTCAAAATCTCCCCAGCGGTTTTTAATTTCCTGTTTTCTCTGCCTTTCTTCTTTTTTATCTTCCGGATGAGTTACCGTAAAATATAATTTCAATGCCCCATTGTAGTGCTTCTTCAGAATCTTTTCCGCAATAAATTCCTCCTCGTTTTCCACGCTCCCAAAGCGCTGGTCATCAAAAAAATTCGGATACCCCCATTCTTTTATCTCCTTGAGCCTTTGCGTTATTCTCTCTTTTGTTTCCCCGTCTATCTTTCTCAGGGTAATTTCAAAATAGTTCCCCTTTAAAACCTTCGGCGAAATGTAATCATTTGAAAAACCCACAAACTCCAAATGCACATTTTCCCTGTCAAAAACCGGATCGTATTCCTTAGGCACAGAAATGTACTGAAAGGTTAAAGCGTGCCTATCCTTTCTCCCGGCGCTTCCGATTACCCCCATAGGTATATTATTTTCCCTGGAAATGAACTTCAGGGCATCAACGGTATTCCAGTGTTTTTTTATCAGAAGGTAGATTCGGTACTTGCCACCCTTTTGATATTTAATATCCGCAATTTCCTTTACTATAAAATCCTCGGGAAATACCTTTATTTTCAAATGCATCACCCTTTGTTTAATTTTTATACTCCCTTTTGTACCAGGCCGATATTAATTCCTCTTTATCAAAGCTATTTTCCCTGTACATTTTATAGGCTTTCCTGTTGGAACTTATAACTATTAACTTGATTTTTTCAGCACCCTTTATTAAAAGCTTTTTAAGGCATTTTTTCAAATTTATTTTGCCAAAGCCCCTGCCCTGGTATTCGGGCGCCACGGCAATGGCCTCTATAAAGCGGTTTTAAGCAGAATCTCAAAAAAATTTTTGTTCTCCTTTTTTATATTAATACACGTGATAAAGTAGAAAGCTTTTTAAAATCTAATACTTCCATGCAATCCTCTCCTCAAATTTCGGAATTAACAAAAAGGTTTTTTACAATAATTCAAAGAAAAATATATGTACATTGCACAAAGGAAAAAACGGAAATTTTGTCGAATAGTGGAAAATAAAAAAATTTGGGGGTGTTTGAGAACTTGGTTTATCTTTTATTATTTGCCATAATATTGTTGCTTGCAGCTACAATTTACCTGAGCATAAGAATTTACAGAATCAAAAAAACCGTTGGTCAATTGGGAAATCTCCTCGATTCCTATACAAAAGGCCAGGCGCTTTTTGACCGCATCGAAGAAGATGTGGAAAGGATGATGCCCTCCGTAAAAAACCTTCAAAAATACCTACAGAATATAATATACCATATTTTAAAAAACTCCGCCGAAATAGCTGCAGGTTCTGCAAATATTAATTCTTCTTCCAGAAAGCTGGAAGAAAACATAAAAGATTTAAACCAAATACTTTCCGGTTTTTTAAAAAATGTTATGGATATTAACGACCGCATTGTCAACAGTGCGGCCATTTCCGAAGAATTATACGGAAGTATAAACGAAATCGCTTCTTTTTCATCAAAGGCCTTAGATACTTCAAAAAATGCGGCCTCGGATCTGGATTTAAGCTTGAAATCCATAGAAGATGCAGTGTCAATAATAGAAGAGCAGGGAAAAGAAATATTTTTTATTTCAAAGGAGATTATGGGGCTTAAAGACCTTTTAAGCAAAATATCATCGGTTTCCGACAATATCAACGAAATATCCTCCCAGATCAACCTCTTATCCTTAAATGCCTCGATTGAAGCCGCCCGGGCAGGGTCCGCGGGTAAGGGTTTTGCTGTGGTAGCGGAGGCAATAAAAAAGCTCGCCGATGAAACATCGAAATTTTCAAAAGAAATAGTCAATCTCGTAAAAGATATACAAAATTACATTCAAAAATCGGCAAACATCTTAGAGCAAAGCTTGAAAAAAGTGGACAGGCAAAAATCGGTTACGGACGATGCCAAAAAAAGTCTTTCAAACATCACAAACGTTATGTCAGGAATAGAGGAGATAATAAAAAATATTTCGGAAAACATAGCTTCGCAAACTCAAGCCACCGAACAAATGGCAGAAAACATTCAGGATGTGTCCAACTTCTCCTCTGTGATTGCCGATTCCATAAAAAATGTGGAGGAAATTCTCCACAAACAAAAGCTGTACATCGGGGAGAACTTCTCCCAGATAAAAAATTTGACGACTTCTGTTGAAAATTTTGAAATCTTTACTAAGGAGTTTGACAGCATCTTGGGAGATAAATTGTTAGAAATTGCCCGGGAAGTGGCGGAAAGGCTTACCAGGGAGAGTTTTTCCTTAGAAAGGATGCCGGAAATAGTAAAAAGCTACGGAGTGACGGAAATTTGCATCACCGACGAAGACGGTGTGGTGGTATTAGACAATGACAAACAAAGTTTAAATTTCAGGTTCCCTGAAGATGAAACCACCCAGGCGGGTGAATTCAGGAAAATACTTAAGGGAAAAGCGGATAAAGTAGTGCAAAAAATACAACCACGAAATGTGGACGGCAGACTTTACAAATTCGTAGGAGTAAAGAGAAAGGATAGGCCCGGTATAGTCCAGGTAGCCCTGAGCATCGAGGACATTTTCCGGCTGACTTCTAAATAATGTCATTAGCGGCAAAAGCCGCTTTTTTTTTAAATTTTTTATAATATATCTTGACCGAATTCGACAAAAAAGAATAAAATTATTCTATGAGTAAAATTTTTCTAATTTTCAGGAGGCAAAAATGAGGCAGTTGGTAATATTTTCTTTGAACGATGAATTTTACGGAATGGATATTTTCTCCGTAAACGAAATTATAAAATTGCTAAAAATCGTCAGTCTCCCCAGTTCGGTTAGCTTCATAGAAGGTATTATAAATTTGAGGGGAAAGGTAGTCCCAGTGGTGGACCTCAGAAAGCGTTTTGGTCTCCCAAAAAAAGAATATACCGATGATACCAGAATCCTGGTAGCAGATATGGAAGGACATCTGGCCGGATTTATAGTGGACGAGGTGCTGGAAGTGGCTTCTATTAACGATGACTCCATAGAGCCCGCACCCAGAGCGCTGATACCGGAAGCGCCTTTTATTGAAGGAATCGCAAAATTCAAAGAAAAGCTGGTAATAATGATTAACGCCGCAAAAATCTTCAGTTTTGAGGAAAAACAGGAACTATTAAAAGTAGGTTAAATCAGGGGGTATTAATTTTGAAGATTCCAATCGATTTTTTAACCCCGGGAATGAGGGTGCAAAAACCCCTTTTCGGAAGAAGGGGTGAGCTTCTTTTAAACCGGGGAGTTACGCTCAGCGATAGTCTGATTACCCTGTTAAAAAAGAATAACATCCTGACGGTGGACGTGGAAGGACCCGTACCTTTTGACGAATATCAAATTAAAGATACCATTTCGGAAAAATTAAGACAGGCTGCCCTTAACACCTTAATGGATTGGATAAAAAACAGGCACATTTTGAATTTAAATAGGGTATATGAGGTGGTTAAAAGCCTGGTGGAAGAAATCCTTTCCGATAAAGAAGTATCCGATAATTTGACCAACCTCTGTTCCACCGATTTATACACCTTTGCTCATTCGGTAGACGTTTGCATCCTTTCGGTTATGGCGGGTAAAAAACTCGGCTTTAACAAAAAAAAGCTTTATACCCTGGGAATGGGAAGCATTTTACACGATGTGGGCAAACTGGACATCCCTCCCGAAATTTTAAATAAACCCGCAAGATTATCCCCACAGGAGTACGAGATAATAAAAAAACATCCCATTTACAGTTATGAAAAATTGCGCAAAAGAGAAGACGAGAACCTAAACCAGTACTCTTTAAATATAGTCCTGAACCACCACGAAAGATTTGACGGCAGCGGTTATCCCCGCAGGTTAAAAAAGGATGAAATTTACGAGCTGGACTATTTGTGTGCTATAGCCGATGTATTTAACGCCATGACCACCCACAGGGTATACCGAAAGGCTTTGCCGGTGCATGAGGTTTATGAAATGCTGGAAGGCTCCTGCGACACCCTTTTCCCCTACGATATAACAAAGGCATTTTTATCATGTATAGCCCCCTTCCCACCGGGAACCTTAGTAATGCTCAGCAGCGACGAACCTGCCCTGGTTATTGCATCTTCCACACTCCCTTTCAGGCCGATGGTAAAACTTTTAAGGAGTTCGGAGGACATCGATTTGACAAAAGAACTCAACATTACCATAAAAAGACAGCTGACTCCGGAGGAAGCGTTGAGTTTTATTCCCACCATTGATAGAAAAAGGTTTTATAGTCTTATAAATGTAAACCTGTAACATAATTTTGACATAAAATTGAGTTTTTGATAAAATTTATCCACGGTAATATTTTTCTTATATAAGCTATGGTTTTACCCATAGCTTATATATTTTAAAAATAAATGAAAGGGGAGGATGAACCGTGAAGGTAGGGGTCTTCTGGAGAAAGTTCAGGAATGTGGAGTATCAAAAAAGGATATCCGACAACGTATTTGACGACGCCTATGAAGAGGCTTACCATCATTACACTTTCATAAAGGAAAACGGCTACGATGCGGTAATGATTGAATGGATAAAAGATAATCCCAAGGAAACTTTGAAAAGGATAGAAGAAGAAAAGGTAGACCTGGTCTTCAACGCCTCCTCATTAGAAGAAGTAGCTTTTCTGACCGCTTTTAATATTCCCTTCGTAGGTTCCGGCCTTGATCTGGTATCCCTCGACAAAGCTGCCAGAAAAAAAATAGTCGCCTATCATGATCTGCCAACACCAAAATTTTTTATTTCCAGCAGCCCCGACGATATACCTTCCCACAATTTAAAATATCCCCTGTTTGTCAAACCTTTAAGGGGCCGAAACAGCTCGGGCATCAGCGATGAAAACATTGTGGAAAACGAAGAAGGTTTAAAAAAGGTAATTGCAAAAATCACCGAAAAAATAGGCCAACCCGCCCTTGTAGAAGAATACATTAAAGGAAGAGAAATCACCGTGGGAATAATAGGTTACGAAAACCCAACGGTTTTGCCTATTTTAGAAATAAGTTACAGCGGTGTAAAGACCAATACTTTCGAACATAAAATGTTTGACAAAGAGAAGATAACCTGCCCGGCACCGCTTCCTCCCGAACTGGAACAAAAAATAAAAAGCACCGCTCTTTCTATTTACAGGGTGCTCAACGCCAAGGATTACGGCAGGATAGATATGATCTTGAGCGAAGATGGCATTCCCTACTTTTTGGAAATAAACACCTTTGCAGGCCTTACCATGTCTTCGGGAAAAACTCATCACGGATATATGGGTTATATGGCAAAAGCCTCAGGGTTATCCGGCAGAGAATTTTTTGGAGCCATCATTGAGAGTGCGAAAAAAAGGTACTATTAAAGTGGTTTTCGATAAAGTGGGCTACCCCTTCCTCATTGTTAGACAGCGTAAGGGGAAGCCCCCTTCTTTTTAATTCTAAAGGTGCATTCCCCATAAGTACTCCCAGCCCGGCGTATTCCAGCATTAAAATATCGTTGTAATTATCCCCAAAAGCTATTATTTCTTCCCTCTTTATGCCCAGGATGTTCGAAAGCACTTCTAAACCTTTTGCTTTTGATACCTCTCCATCGATTATATCCATGGTATTCTTAACCGCTGACGTAATGTACACGGATTTTCCAAACATACAATCAAACTTTGCCCAGAGCCAGGATAGACGGGCCGGATCACCGGAAATTACCGCTTTTAAAGGTGGCCCCAGTAAATCCCTCATTTTCTTATCATTATAAATTCGGGAAAGATATATTTTTAATGTCCCTACGTCTTTTATATTTTCCACCGGAATAAGCACAAAATCCCTTAAATAATTAATAACCCCCGATGGGGAAAGTCTCCGGGCAAAAGCGGAAAACCTCTTCAGTTGAGCCATTTGATAGCTTTTCCCGTAAAATATTTTTTTGTCCCTCAAAAAAACTTGAAGTTTAATTTCCGGATAAGGGTTGACCTCATCGATTATTTTCATCAGTATTTCTTCATTTAAACCTTTTTCATAATAAATTTCCCCCGAATATATATCCCTGATAAGCGCTCCGTCGGAAGTAATAAGAGGAGCATTTACGGAAATATTTCTGGCTATCCTTAAAGCACTGTTGTAAAATCTCCCGGTGCATAAGGTCACGTATATTCCGCATTCCATGACCTTTTTCAGGGCTTCTTTTGTTTTTTTCGTAAGAATGTACCTGCTGTTTATCAATGTGCCGTCTACATCAAGCGCAATCAGCTTATACCTTTTCATAACCCAGTACACTCCCGGTATTTAATCAGCAAAATCGCTCAAAAGTTTTAAAAGCTGTTTGGCATTGATAACCGCCTGAGCATTAAAATGGTTGTTCATCGCAACAAAAACCATTTCGGTTTTTCTTTTTAACTCTTTAATCTTGGGAACCCATTCCTTCAATTCCTCTTCCGTATAAAGGTAATTGTACCTCTCATATGCCTCCCGATTATTATACCAGTTTTCGCTATTTCTTCCGTGAAACCTTACGTAACCGAATTTGCTGGTGGCCACTACAACGGGAGGAAGCAGTCCTTTGATCCTTGGCTCATCCACACAGACGAAAGCCATATCCAATTCCCTCAAAAGTTTTAAGGTATCCAGCGTTAACCAATCTGCCGTACGAAATTCTACCGCCAGCGGAATTTCATGGAAAGCTTCCCTCAACCTTTTCAAAAAATCCCTGTTTTCGTCATTATTGTGAAAGCTGTAAGGAAACTGGGCCAAAACGCAACCCAATCTTTTTTCTTCGATAACGGGTTCTATGGCTTTTTTATATTTTTCCAGGGTTTCGGGCGACAGGTCCCGCTGATGGGTAATCCCCCCGAAGGCTTTTACGACAAAGATGAAGCTTTCGGGGGTTTTTCTGAGCATATGGTAAAACATATAGGGGGAAGGCATGGAATAGTAAGTGGAATTAACCTCTGTAAAAGGAAACTCCCGGCTGTAATAAGAAAGCATATCCTTTTCCTTTATACCTTCGGGATAAAACTTCCCTATCCAATCTTTATAAGCGTATCCGGAAGTTGCTATTTTTATCAAATTTATGCCCCCCAAATATTTTTTATATATCTATAATATTATGCTTTATACCCAGTAATACCGCCTGGGTACGGTCGTTTACACCCATTTTTTGAAATATATTTGTAAGGTGATTTTTCACCGTTTTTTCACTTATATAAAGCTTATCTGCTATTTCCTTATTGGAAAGCCCCTTTGCTAACTCCCGCAAGATTTCTATTTCCCTGGAGGTGAGATTGAAGGTGATTTTTTCGTCTTTTTGCGCAAGCTTGTTTATTTCATCAAATACCTTCGGCGTCATGGAAGGAGGGATTACACCCTTTCCAGAAAAAACCTGCCTTATTGTTTTTATAAGTTCGTCAGGGGTCACATCCTTCAACAGATACCCCGAAATTCCGTATCGTATTAACTCCAGCAGGTAATCCACCTGCTCGTGTATGGTAAGGGCTATAATTTTTACCCCGGGATTTTCCTTTTTTATTTCCCTGGTTGCAACTATACCGTTAACATTTGGCATATTAATGTCCATTAATACCACATCGGGTTTTAATTTTTTGGCAAGTTCCACCGCTTCCTTACCGTCAGAAGCTTCTCCTAAAATTTCGATATCCGCTTCCAAGGACAATATTTTTGCGATCCCTTCCCTGACCAAAGCGTGGTCATCTGCAATTATCACCTTTATTTTTTCTTTTTTTTCTTCACCCATCTCATTCCCTCCGGTCTTTATTTCTTATTTACCGGAATTGAAAAAATTACTTCCGTGCCTTTACCGATTACCGACCTGATTTCGAACTTACCGTTTAAAAGTTGGACCCTCTCCCTCATGCCCATTATGCCGAAAGCCGATCCTTCTTTTTTTGCCAGAGCTTTTTCCACATCAAACCCGCATCCATTGTCCCTTACACTGCCGTTTATTTTTTCACTTAAGTATTCCAATTTAATTATTACCTGGGTGGCTTTAGCGTATTTTCTAACATTGTTTAAGGATTCCTGGATAATCCTGAAAACCGCAATGGATATGGAAGAATCCAAGTCGTATTCCCTGCCCATTACGATCATCTCTACGAATATTCCGTATTCCTTTTGGTACTGCTCTATATACCTTTTTAAAGCAGGTAAAAGCCCCAGGTCATCCAAGGACATGGGTCTTAAATCGAATATTATTTTTCTGACATCCGCAAGGCTTTTCCTCACCAGCTCTATTAATGCAAATAATTCTTCTTTCACCATTGACGGATTTACTTCCATAAGTTTTAAAATATACTCCGACCTCATCACTATATTGGCAAGGCTCTGGGCAGGGCCATCGTGAATATCCCTGGCGATCCTCCTTCTTTCCTCTTCCTGAGCGGAAATTACCGAAAGACCTAAGGCTTGAAATTGCTGCAGTTCCCCGATTTTATCGCTCAATGCGGAAAGTTCATTGTTTAAAATCTTCATTACCATGTTTATATTTATCATCAATTCTTCAGAACGCTTTATTGTCCTTTCCACATTTTTTATATACCTCTCCAAATGATCCCTGGTATTTCTCAATAGTTTTTCCTTTTCCCTCCTGTTGATAAGCTCTATCTGTTTTGAATGGGCTACTTCGTAAGCATTTTTTATATCCTCTTCCTTGAAGAATTTAAAGTTTCTGCTTACCTCCATCAATTTCATTCTCGCTTTGATATACTCCCTTTCCAGCTTATCCACTTCTTCGATGGTAATTTTTATCTCCTCTTTAACCTGTTCTAATTCTTTTTTTGCCCTTTCGTACTCCTGTCTTGCGTTTTCGCTCAAATTGTAAATTTCTTCTTTGCTGTTTTCTACTACCTGCTTTACCTTCTGTATAATGGAATCAAGATAGGACAGTTCTATCAACTTTTATCCCCCTGCTTCTTTTTTCTCTTTTGCCCTGAACTGATGGACAAGGGATTTCACCTGTAAACTCATCCTGTTAATCTTCTTCGCATTGCTTATTACTTCCTTCATTGCCTCAGCCCTTTTACCTTCATTTTCAGTATTTTCTATAATATTTAACCGGCTGAGTAACCCCTTGGACAGATACTCTATCTCGTTTCCGGTATGTTCCATGTATTTTAAAAATCTTTCCAAATAATCCATAAAATTATCCAAGGGATAAAAAATGTGGGAAAAGCTACCGGGAAGAATTTTTGTAAACCTTTTTGATAAATCTCCTCCCGATAATTCATTGGCAGTTTCTAAAACCTTATTTAGTGGAGCTATAATCGTTCTTTTAATATAAATATAATACAAAAAAAGGTCAAATGCTATAATAATTAGAAAAAGAGCCGCGCCGTAATAAACGAGGTAAATTATTGATAATTTAAGAAAAAATGCCCCGTACAAAAGATATGCACCGAATATTATGATATTAATAATATTCACAAACATATAAAAAAGTATATTTTTCCACATTCCTTCCACCCCTTTTAATCTTCAATAAAAATAAGCCTGTCCCCTTCTTGCACCAAACCTTTCCTGATCACTCCCCCGGGTAACTCTAAAACTTTTATTGCTTTATAGACCACCGAAGAAATACGAAAGGGTTTAATCTCCATCGTTTTTACCACATAATCTTTATTATCTAAAAAAACCGCACCGATGGGAAATCGCATAAAAAATGTATGAATAAAATTGCACGGAATAATAAGCAACCCCTCTCCCTCTGTAAGGCTTTTTTCCCCCATTAATCCTTTCAATCTTTTAAAAAAGGTATTTGCTATTCTCAGATTTGTTACCAGAACCTGATTGTTTTTACAATTTAAGACTCGCATAACAATCTCCCCTTAGTTTATAAAAACCTTCATTATATGGAATACTGCTGGAGCAAGGAGGACGATAAATATTGCCGGGAAGATAAAAAGTATGATCGGAATAAGCATTTTAACCGGAGCCTTCATCGCCATTTCTTCTACTTTCTGCCTTCTTTTTGCCCTAATTTCCCTTGATTGAAGCCTGAGCACATTTCCGATGCTTATTCCAAGCTGTTCGGCCATAATCAGGGAACCAACAAAATTTGATAATTCATCTACAGAAAGCCTGTCCGCCATATTTCTTAAAGCCTCCTTTCGAGGCCTTCCCATTCTTACTTCATTTAACACCCCCGAAAATTCCTTTGAAAGCACCCCCTTTGTTTTTTCCACCACCTTGGCCAGAGCACCGTCAAATCCAAGCCCTGCTTCGACACAAACCGTCAGAAGATCCAGAACTTCCGGAAGGCTTTTTTCTATTTCCTCTTTTACCTTTCTCTTTTTCATATCAAGTATCATATCCGGCACAAAATACCCTATCATTCCTCCGGATGCCGTAAAAAATAAAACCTTATAATCTACCGCCCCCAAGGTTTTAAAAAATATATAAAAAATCAATGATGCCAGTGCGGAAAAAATGATTTTTTGTAACCCCTGTTTGTTAAAAATGCCGGAAATCTTTGCCGCCATCGGTTCGATTATTCTTTTAAAAAGGGGCAGGGAAAGTTCCGCCTGCCTTAAATTTACTTCCCCTTTTTCGGCAGCCATTTGATATAACCTTTTTTGTATGTAAACCTGCGGTTCGAAAAATTTTCTGGCAAACTCAATCGCTAATAATTGAATGAATAAAAACACGGTCACAGAAATAAAAAATAACATAGTAACCCCACCTCAGTATTTAATATCCACTATCTTCCTTATAATCATAAAACCTGTTATTTCCCCCAGTAATGCAATTACAACAAGGATTCTCCCTAAGGGATTTATAAAAAGCTCTTTTAAATATTCGGGATTTACCGCCAATATAAAAATTGTAAGAAATACGGGCAAAAGTCCAATTATAAGCCCGGAAATCCTTCCCTGGGCCGTCAGAGTTTTCACCTCTCTTTTAATTCTGATCCTGTCCCGAATAACCGTTGAAATATTATCCAGCACTTCAGCCAAGTTTCCTCCCACCTGCCTTTGGATTAAAACCGCAGTTACGACCAGGTCTAAATCCTCGCTTTTTACCCTTTTTGAAAGATTTTTCAGCGCATCTTCGGTAGAAGCACCAAAATTTATCTCTTTTAAAGCCCTGAAAAATTCCCTTGATAAAGGCCCCTTTAACTCCTTTTGAACAAAATCCATGCTTTGTAAAAAGCTGAACCCCGATTTTAGCGCCCCGGACATTATGGTAAGGGCATCGATAATGGAAGAATTTATTTTTTGCAGTCTTTTTTGTCTTGCGGATTCCAGCAAAAGGAAAGGCAAAAAAGATACAAGAATAGAAATGAGAATGGAAATCATCGTATTGACAGTAATCGCAAAAACAAATATAAAAGAAAAATGGAAGGAAAAGAAAACAATGCTGATGAACTCCTCACCTTTTAATAATACATCCGCCTCTTCCAATTTGCTGTCCACAAACTTACCCAGGGATTTTGCAAAGGAAAAACTGCCCCCCCACTTTATCATGTTTTTCAGCACGCCTTTAAAATCGGTTTTCCTTTTAATATTCGGTTCCTTATTCCCCGCTCTTATCCTGTTTAAAAAACTTTCTTCTTTTTCCCTCATCTTTTCATAAACGTAAAACACCATCAAAAAAACGACGAGAAAGTTTAGCAGTGGAAGGATTTGAAGTATCATTTTTTACCTCCTCGCTGTAATCCGGATTAAATATTGTCAGGGGAAGTTTTATGCCGTATGCCTCGAACCTATCCATGAATCGGGGGAGTACTCCGCTGGATTTAAAATACCCCTGAACCCTGCCATTTTGATCAACCCCGGTTTGTACAAAAGTAAAGATATCCTGAAGCACAATTACATCCCCTTCCAGCCCCTGAACCTCGGTAATGCTTACTATCTTTCTCGTGCCATCCTTTAACCTGCTCTGATGAATTATAAGGTCAACCGCCGAGGCAATCTGCTCTCTTATAGCCCTTACGGGAAGGTCAACGCCGGCCATCAACACCATTGTTTCCAATCGGGAAAGCATATCTCTTGGAGAATTCGCGTGACCGGTGGTCAAAGACCCGTCGTGCCCGGTATTCATTGCCTGTAACATATCCAGGGCTTCCCCACCCCTCACCTCTCCTACCACAATTCTGTCCGGCCTCATTCTCAGAGCATTTCTTACCAGGTCCCTGATAGTGATGGCACCCTTCCCTTCGATGTTGGGCGGACGGCTCTCTAATGTGATCACATGAGGCTGCTGCAGTTGCAGTTCAGCAGCGTCTTCTATCGTGATAATCCTTTCATTTTCAGGAATAAAAGAAGAAAGGACGTTTAAGGTGGTAGTTTTACCGCTCCCCGTTCCGCCGCTTACCAGGATATTCAGCCTGGCTTTTACGCAGGCTTCTAAAAATACCGCCATATTTTGTGTCAAAGTCCCGAATTTAATTAAATCCTGAATGGTATAGGGTTTTTGAGAAAATTTCCTTATCGTAATTACAGGTCCTACCAGCGATAGGGGAGGTATGATGGCATTAACGCGGGAACCGTCGGGTAATCTTGCGTCCACCATGGGCATGCTTTCATCAATTCGCCGGCCGATGGGCGCTACTATTCTCTCTATTATGTTCATAACGTGTTCTTCGTCCCGGAAAGCTACATCCGTTAATTCAATTTTTCCCTTTTTTTCCACATATACCTTTTTTGGCCCGTTCACCATAATTTCGCTAACTTCCGGATCCTCTATAAGCGGGGTTATGGGGCCAAAGCCTATTATCTCATTTATCATTTCCTGGGCAATTTTTTGCCTCTCACCTTTTGTTACGTATTCCCCTTCTTTTGCTAAAAAGTCTTCGGTGTATTCTTCAATTTTCGCTTTTAGCAATTCCCTGCCTTCATCCCCTACGTTAAGGTTTTTTAATTCCTCTACCAGTTTTCTGTGGAGCCTTGATTTAAGCTCATTCAACCTTTTTACGTCTTCTTCCTTTATATTCTTTTGTATCTTAGCACCTTCAAGTTTTTCCAACAGGGACATTCTTTATCACCCCAGGTTTAGCTTTTGACAAAGTTCTGCAACAGACAAAGATATTTTTGCCTTTGGTAACCCCAGCACAAAAGGGGTACCCTTATTAACCGAACTTATCACCGTTTTATCATCACGAACTATGGAAGCAAAAATTTTTATTCCCAAGGCCTTTTCTATATCCGCAGGTGCAAAGCCCAAATTGTCCTTTTTATTTAGGATAATTTTCACCTTTTGATCTAAATTCAACTTTTTTAGAATTTCCATGTCGATTTTGGTCCTTTTTAAGGAGGAAATATCCTGATTTAAAAGCAATAATATATGCTCCGAAGCCTCCAGAGCGCTAATACCTGCATCGCTGTAATAACTGGGAACATCCACTATAACATAATCAAAATTTTCTTTTAATATTTTGATTATCTCCTCCACTAAATTTGAGGTCAGGTATTCGGAAAACTCCGGATTTTCAGGAGCAGCCAGTATTTTTAACCCGGAGACATGAGGAAGTAAAAACACCTCGAGAAATTCGTAGTTTACCTCTTCCTGCTCCTTTATTAAATCTATAATGCTGGTGGTAGGCGCCACATTGAGCAAAAGGGCCGCATCCCCAGCGCTGATGTCCAGATCCACGAGGACTACCTTCTTTTTTGCGTCCTTTATCAGCTGCGAAGCTAAGTTCACCGCAATGACGGTTTTCCCCACCCCGCCTTTTGTGGAAAATACAGAAATCACCTTGCCTTTTTTCTGCGGGCTCCCCTCCTTTTTTTCCGTTTTTTGTACCCCGAGAGCCGAGTTTCTTTTTTGCTGGTTTTCGTAAACCCTTCTAATAGTATCCGAAAGTTCCTTGGAGGAAAAGGGCTTTATAAGGTACTCCCTGGCTCCCGCGGCCATTGCCTTTTTAAGGTATTCATTCTCTCCCTGAATGGAAATAATAACTATCGCCGTATGGGGATTTAAAGTGGTAATTCTTTCAGTGGCTTCAATCCCATCCATTTTCGGCATATTAATATCCATCAGAATTACATCCGGACTTAACTCTTCCGCCAAACTCACCGCTTCATATCCGTCCGAAGCTTCGCCGATCACTTCAATATCCTTTTCAAAATAAAGCAATCTTTTTATGTCATCCCTGGTAGTCGGTATATCATCGGCAATAACTACCGTAATGCCCATGTTAACACCTCCGCTCATCTAAAAAGATTTTCAGCTTTTGTAGAATTTAACTGCGTTTTCCCCGAATCCTGCGGCGACCTCAAGGACAAATGAATGCTTCCATGCTGGACGGCAAAGGCTATTTGCTGGGCTTCCTCGGGGGTCACCATTAAAGTAACCGTTTTGGGTTCAACCTTTGCCTGACCCTGAGGGCTTAAATTGTAATCAACAGCGAGCACAGGCACGTTTTGTATTACCGTGGAAGTTACCGCATACTTTTTATCCGGAGGGGCATCGAAGGTTACCAGTACATCTACCCTGTCGCCGTTTGACAAAAGCCCGTTCAGAGCCGTTACATTATTTACGGGAATGGAAATTGCCCTTTTACCGGGTTCAATCCTCAACGACAATCCTGCAGAAGCATCATTTTTTTCAAATAACATCTCCTTTTGTATCATCTGCCCGGACAGTATTTCGTATTTTGAAATTTTCCCCACCGCATCCTGTTTTTTTAATACATTATAAGGTGCATATTTTAAGGGTATTTCTTTTTTTACCAACATGTTTTCCTCAATCACGGTTTTGGGCGGAATTTTTTTTGCCGCCTCCGCCACTTCTATAAACTCCCCGGCAATCTTATACTTTTGCTCCAAATCGCCCAAGTATTTGTAAGTCCCAGAGGCTGCCAGCAATCCGAGAATAAGCGCAAGAAATAATATTATCTTGCTCCTCACATCTACTCCCCCATTTCCTATTCCACCAATTTAGCTGCATGAAGGCCATAGTTTTGCTGAGAACCGATTATAGTAAAATAAGATCCATCCGGAGGTATAATTTTTAAGAAATACCCGGTAACCTCGCTTTCGCTGCCGCTTCCGGAAATACCTTTTATTAGAAAGGCAGCAAATCCCACTATCATTACTTCATCTCTTCCCTGCATGAGAGAGGAGGGGTCAAAAACAGGCACTATCATTATTCTGGGGCATCCCGGATGATAATTTTCTATACTGCATTGGGGGCTATGGGGACACGCATTGAGCCGGTAGTTCACACCTCTTTCGGTAGGGCCGGACATGTTGCCGGGCTCGGTTTCCACCCAGTCTCCTACCCTTAAAAAACCGCTGTAACCGTATTTCAAATTGTTTTCATAATTGGCAGACCCTCTAAAGCCTAAGGCCAGCGCTCCGTAATTTCCCGGCCCATATTGATCTTTTGGAGATGCTTTTAATGTATAGAGCCTGCCGTATTCAAGATATTGGTCGGGAATCCCGAAAGGTACCACTCCCGTTATTCCGTTTACCGCACCGTAAACTGCAGAAGCCTTTGCCTTTACTTCCACATCATTAAAACCCATTACCTTCATAAAGGTAAGGTTAACCTTTTTTTTGCCTTCGACGGTTATTTTGTTTTGTTCGGGTACTACAAAAACCGTCAGGTTTTCAGCGGAGTAACCGTTAATTTGAAAATATTCCGCTGCCCTTTCCCGGGCATTTTCCTCATCGGGAAGTTCATAGGCGCCCGCAATAGCCGCGGCATCGCACGCCCTTTGAAGCCTTTCCTTTTCCAGCACCATAAGCCCTGTATCCATAAATAGCCCCGTCATTCCCAGAATTACCGGCAGGGAAAGGGCAAAAAGCACCATCGCCTGTCCGCATTGACCCTTTATAAAGCCTTCAATTTTTTCTTTAATTACCTTTATAATCATCTCATGCACCTCTCCATTCATTCCATTCTCATGGTTGCCTGGGCTTTCAGGGTCAAAAGGTTAGCCGGGGAACTGAAAAAAAAGGGGGTAATCAAGGGCAATTTATAAGAAATTTTCACCGTCACCGCATCTCCGGTTTTCCTCTCCCCTTCCGGAGGTAAAATCTCTTCCACCCTCAAATTTTCCATCGTATCGGGAAGGGGAGTGATTTCAAATATCTTATCTATTACCTCCTGATCTGATTTCCCCAGTGCGCACATCCTGACCGCCTCCCGGGCAGTCCTGACGAGGACTATCTGAGAATAATAAATCCTGCCAAATTCCAATATTCCAAAGAGTAAGAGGATAATAATCGGCAGGATCAGGGCAAATTCCACCATAGATTGTGCTTTTTCATTTTTTAGTAAGCCCTTTATCCAAAGCATATTTATGCACCCTCTTACAGCGGAAGTAGAAAGGCCAAAAGAGTACCAAAGGTTATCGCCACTCCGTAGGGAAACCGCCCCTTTTTCACCGGAGAATCCAGGTTTTCCATCAGGTATAGCCCTTTCGGTATTATGCCGAGCATGGATAAAAAGGTAAGAAAAACAGCTTTCAGCTTATAACGTAAATTTTTATCGGAAAGCATTATGGCAAGGGAAATTACACCCCCGGCTATAGCCGAAAAAAGGAAGGCGTTAAACGTAAAACCCGGCCCCATAATAGCCCCTATCGCTCCTAAAAACTTTACATCTCCCGCTCCTATACCTCTTAATGCATAGGGGATAATAAGAAACGCCATCCCAAGGAGCATACCCTCCAAGCTTTGAATAATTCCCGAAAACCCATCAAAAAAGCCGTTTATCAAAATCCCCAGTACCATAGCCGGAAAAACTACAAAATTGTATATTTTATTCCTGGTAATGTCAGTCAAAAAACATACAAATAAAAGGGTTAATAGAAGGACCACCCTGAATATTTCCAATTTCATCACTCCCGGCATTTGCAAATTTGGCCCTACCTTTCGAGTAGGGCCAATTGATTTTATTTTTGAATTTTCTCATGATAAAATGCTATTATGGGTAAATCCCGCTCTTGTATTTTTTTAATATATGTTCTTCTATTCATTTTATAATATATCTGTTTTTCGTGATTTAATATTTCTTTGCTTATTCTTGCTTAAAAATTTTTTTAAATTAATTTGATGTTTCTAACTCAGTTTTTACTCTATCGAATTTACCGCTTATACTTCCCCCTAGTGCTCTCAATGCTACGATAACTGCAATAGCCACCAGAGCCAGTATGAGGCCATATTCCGCCATTCCCTGTCCTTCTTCTTCCGCCCAGAGTTTTTTTACGCCATCCATCATCCTTTTTAACATATCCCCGTCCTCCTCCTTAGTTTTTCTTAAGTATATGATAAATCCGAAAATGTCTTCAAACATGATTCAAAAGGCTCAAAATAAAGGCTCCAGGTCCTATTACCTGAAGCCTATTTTAATCCCAATCACCTCGGCTTTTTGCCCGGCCCTGCAGATGGCCCCCTCCCCGTATTTATCCTTTATCTCATCCACAATCTTGTTCAACCTTTTTATTTTTTCCTCCCCGGAGAAAATGGAAATCTGCTCAAAATCCCGTGTAAGCCCCGAGAGGCTGACGCCCAGAAGTCTTAAAGGTGTTTTCCCATCCCAGTTGTTTTCCAGAAGTTTTTTTGCAGTCCTGTAAATATCCTCGGTGGTGTTTGTATAGGGAATGGTGGCGGACCTGGTCCGGGTAAGAAAGGAATCATCCCTGAGGGTAAGGGTAACCACCCTCCCTACAAATTTTTTCCTCCTCACCCTTCTCCCCACCTGTTCGGATAGGGAAAGCAATACCGCCTTTGCTTCCTCAAAAGTGTTGATATCCTTTGGAAGGGTTATAGAGTGGCCTATGGACTTTTCCCCCTTTGAAAATTCGGGATTAACCGGGCTATCATCTATGCCGTTAGCCCAGAGGTGAAGCTGCCTTCCTATTACTCCGAAAGAAGATTCCAGGAATTCCACCGGAATACCGGCTAAATCTCCTATGGTCTTTATGCCCATAGAATACAGTTTTTGGGCCATTTTCCTTCCAACACCGTAAAGCTCTTCCACGGGCAAGGGCCATATAACCCCGGGCACCTCTTCGGGATGAAGCACCGTTATGCCCGCAGGTTTTTTTAAATCCGATGCCATCTTTGCGAGGATCTTGTTGCAGGATATCCCTATGGAACAGGGAAGATCCAGTTCCTCCTTGATTGTCCTTTGAATCTTTCCGGCTATCTCCACCGAATCTCCAAAAAGCCTCTCGCAGCCCGAAACATCCAGCCAGGCTTCATCCACGCTGAAAACTTCCACGTCCGGAGTAAATCTCCTCAGTATATCCATTACCCTTTCGCTCATCTCTACATAAAGGAAATAGTCCGGCTTTAAAAAAACGGCGTGAGGGCAAAGTTTTTTCGCCTGAAAATTCGGCATCGCCGTTTTTACCCCATATGCCCTCGCTTCGTACGAAGCCGTCAAAACTATCCCGTTCCTTTTTTTAGGGTCGCCGGCTACTATCACCGGTTTACCTTTAAGCGAAGGATCCTTCGCCTGATGGCAGGAGGCGTAAAAGGCATTCATATCCACATGAAGAATATTCAGCATCTCTTATTTCACCTTCTACGAACATCTGTTCTATTTATATTTTAACCCCCTGCCGGAAAAAAATCAATTGATAAATAAAAAAACCGTCTAATCCGGTTTACAGGAAAAAAATCATTTTACAATAGTTTAATAAAATTTAACCTAGGATTTCCTTATCTAAATTAATCACAGCGTTTATCAAAAGGTCTATACCCTTTTTTAGCTGCTCAAAAGATGTGAATTCTTCGGGACAATGACTCCTGCCCCCATGGCTTGGGACAAATATCATGCCGACCGAACAAATATTAGATAAAATCATGGCATCGTGACCCGCTCTATTGCTCTATTTTTATCCTTAAATATTTTATCCCAATTATTAAAAAATCTCCTACCGGCCATTGCCGGTAAGAGATTTTTTAAACTATATCATAAAATTACGACTTAATTTATAGGTGAATCATATTTCCTGGACCCAAGGGTAAATTCAACATATACCATATTGCAAATAGAATAATCCAGAATATCGCAAAATAAATGGAATAAGGCAGTAATATCGAGATAAGCGTTCCCATGCCCAGCTTTTCGTCGTATTTTCTTGCGCTGGCGAGGGCCATCGGGAAGTAAGCCAAAAGCGGTGTTATCGGGTTTGTAATGGAGTCGCCGATTCTGTATGCAAGCTGGGTAAAGGCCGGTGAATACCCGAGGAGCATAAGCATTGGCACGAAAACCGGCCCTAAAACCGCCCATTTGGCCGATGCGCTGGCTATCAAAATGTTAATCAAGCAGGAGAATATAATAATGCCTATGAGCAGAGGAAGCCCCGTAAATCCTATGTTCTTTAAAAAGTCCGCTCCTTTAATCGCCAAAATGGTACCTATATTGCTCCAGTTGAAGAAGGTAATGAACTGGGCTGCCAAAAACGCTATAACGATATATGAACCCATAGTGCTCATGGCTTTTGACATCTGAGCCGCTAAATCTTTATCGGATTTTATGGTTCCCGCAGCAACTCCGTAACCAATAGCGGGGAACAGGAACAATCCGGTCATAATGGGCACCAGGCTCTTCATAAAGGGCGATACTATCAGGGATCCCGTCTTGGGATCTCTCAGCAAAGCGTTTGCAGGCAATGTCCAGTAAGCGATTATAGCGATGTAAATCAATGCAACTATTCCGGCTACTCTAAGGCCCTTTTTTTCGCTTTCGGTCAAGGGATGGAATTCTTCTCTTTTTCCCGTATACTCGCCCAAGCGGGGTTCAACTATCTTTGTTGTAACCCAGGAGGCCACCGCAGTAAGGACGAAGGTTGAAGCTATTAGGAAATAATAGTTCATGGCCGGATTTGCTATATATTTAGGATCGATTATCTGGGCAGCTTTTTCGGTGAATCCTGCAAGCAAAACATCCAGCATGTTTACAAACAGGTTGGCGCTGAAACCTCCCGCTACCGCTGCATAAGCCGCAGCCAAACCGGCGAGGGGATGCCTTCCCATGCTCAAAAATATCATTGCTGCCAAAGGCGGCATGATAATCAATGCGGAGTCACCGGCCGCATTGCCCAGGACGCCGATCAATATCACGGCGGGAACGATGATGGAAGGAGAAGCGCCGCTCAAAAGCCTTCTTAATAATGCGTTTATAAGTCCGCTGTACTCCGCCACCCCTACGCCCATCATAACGACGAGTACCAGGCCAAGGGGCGGGAAGGATGCAAAGTTATTTACCATTTCGGTCAATATTCTTACAACATTTTCCCTCTTTAAAAGGCTTACCGCTTTTACAGTTTCTTTTGTAGCAGGATTTACCGCCTGCCATCCTGCCATTTCGGCTAAGTGAGAAAGCAAAAGCATTAAAATAGCAAGCCCAAAGAAGATGGTGGCAGGGTCCGGCAATTTATTTCCGGCCTTTTCAACAAAGTTGAGAAAACCGTCCAGTAAGGACCTTCTTTTTCTTGTATTTTCCATTTTGCTCATAGAAAACCCCCTTCTTTAATTTAATTTTGTATTTCTGTATTTCTCAAAACGTATTTAACCATCAACTCCATCCCCAGGAGCATGGCATCCTCGTCAAAGTCAAATTCGGGATGGTGATGGGGACATACTATTCCCTTTTCCTCATTCCTTGCTCCCAGAAATACGAAGCAGCCGGGAACCTTCTGAAGGAAATAAGCAAAATCCTCTCCGCCCATCACCGGCTCGGCTTCCCATACATTTTCGGCACCCAGGGTTTCCTCTGCAATCTTTTTAACAAATTTTGTAACCTTTTCATCATTTATGAGCGCCGGATAGCCTTCGGTGTACTCAATTCGGTAATCGGCGTTAAAAGCAGAGGTGATCCCTTTTACAATTTCCTCCATCCTCTTCCTTATAACAGCCCTGGTTCTTTCTTTAAACGTGCGTACGGTCCCAATAATTTTCGCCGTGTCCGCAATAACATTAAAGCCGTATCCCGCCTGGATTACTCCCACACTCACCACGGCGGGGTCTAAAGGATCTACCGAGCGGCTTACGATTGTCTGAAGCGCCTGAACCACCTGTGCGGCAATTACTACAGCATCAATTGCCTGGTGCGGCGCAGAGCCATGTCCGCCCTTCCCCAGGATTTCTATTGCAAAGGAGTCCGGAGCAGCCATCAAGGCGCCCGCCTTTACCCCTACCTTGCCTATGGGGTAATTTGTCCACAGGTGAAGTCCGAAAATATTGTCCACCTTTGGATCTTCCAGTACCCCTTCTTCGATCATGAACTTTGCTCCGCCCGGAAGATGCTCTTCACAGGGCTGAAATATAAATTTGACTTTGCCCGAAAATTCTTCCTTTAACTTTGACAGCACCATTGCAACACCGAGAAGTATTGCGGTGTGCCCGTCATGACCGCAGGCGTGACAGACTCCCTCCACGCGTGACGCATACTCGACTTTTTTCGCATCCTTGACGGGCAGGGCGTCAATATCCGCCCTCAAAGCCACCGTAGGACCGGGTTTGCCGGTGTCCAGCAATCCCACCACACCGGTTTTTGCCACATTTTTCTTAACGGTAATGCCCAGTCCTTCTAAGGTTCTTGCTATGACTTCTGCGGTTCTCACTTCCTGATAACCGAGCTCGGGATTGGCGTGAAAATCCCTGCGAAGTTCGACTACCTTTGGAAATACTTCTTTAAGCAGTTCTTTTAAATCTCTCACATTACCCCTCCCCGTATGTAATTTTTTATTTATCATTTTAACCAATTAAAAGGATAAATTAATATTTAGCGAATATTATAATACATACATAGAAATGTTGTAAAATTACATTAGCGACGATTATATGAAATTATATCAATAAATCTATTTTATTTGCATTTTTATTCTGTTTTTCTTATAATCCATACTATTTTACTATGATTTTGATAAAAATTTTTATAAGCAAATTGTAATAAAAATTTAAAATGCCAAAAATAGACACCGGTAGCTTTTCCTGTTATACTTATAACAACCGGTAAAAAAAGGTGGTAGCCATGGGTAGAATAGATGAAATAGATTTTTTGCGCGGTTTAGCGGTCATTCTTATGGTAATTTTTCATATAATTTTTGACCTGAATTACTATCTGGGGATTCCTGTTAGCTACAGTAAGGGCTTCTGGTATTACGAGGGTAAGTTATCCGCTTTGATGTTTATTTTCCTCGCGGGTATCAGCGTAAACTTCAGTAAAAATTATTTACGGCGGGGTTTAAAAATTTTTTCCCTGGGAATTTTAATTACCCTGGTCACCCATGCAATCGATCCGGATATGTACGTTAAATTCGGAATACTTCATTTTATGGGCGTATCCTACCTGCTTTCATCCTTTTTTAAAAATAGAAATGTACCCCTTTTGCTGTTGTTATCCATAGCTTCAATTATTATCGGAATTGTTTTTGACGGCATAAGGGTGGAAAACAATTATCTTTTTCCCCTTGGCCTTATTACCGATGATTTTGCTTCTTTAGATTATTATCCCGTCTTCCCCTATTTCGGGGTATTTCTCCTGGGAACGGCATTTTTTAAGACTTTTTACGCAAAGGGTAAAAGGTTAACAGCAGGGCATAATAAGAAAAATTTTTTCCACCTGCTGGGTAAAAACTCACTTTTGATTTACCTGCTCCATCAACCCGTAATCCTGGGACTTCTTTTTATATATAAATTCCTTATTCAAATCACTCAAGGAGGTTTTTAACATGAACAAATTAAAAAAACTTGCCGTTTTAATAACGTTCTTATACCTTTTGAACGTGTTACTGCCTTTTTGTATTTTTGCCCAGGGATGGGTAACCCTTTACGAAGAAAAAGAACAAACTCCCGTAGCAAAGGGAGTTATATACGAAAAAAGGACTATATTTACTTCCCAGGGGTTTAAAAAAATACATATTTTAACGGTGGATTTAACCTCTCCTTATATTGACATAGTAAGCTTATACAATAAAGAGAATTTATCGGAGAGAAAACCTTTAAGCGACCTTGTAAAATCAAATAATGCGGTAGCGGGGATAAACGGCGACTTTTTTTCCATGACAAATCCCTCCTCCGCCATAGGGGTACAAATAAACGAAGGAAATATACTTTCATCCCCTTCCAATCGTACCGATATGTCCGCTTTTGCCCTGACCTTTGACAAAATGCCCCTGATAATAAATTTTTCCTTCGAAGGTAAATTAATCCTGAAAGACGGGACGGTCTTCCCCATAGCTTCTGTAAATAAAATAGGAGACCCTGCGGGAAAGGTAATGCTTTACAACACCTTTTTCGGCAAGGAAACCTATAAGTTACCCCCTGAAAAAGGTGATGCCCTTTTTCTCATTATAAAGGATGGAATTATAGAAAACCTTTTCTTCGGAAAATCCTCCTCTATTGATGAGGGAAGATTGGTTATAACAGCGGGACAGGACCTGGCAGTTCAGATATATCCTAAGGTTTCTCAGGGCGATCCTATTAATATACAACTGAGATTTACACCGGATATATCCAACATCAAAACCGCCATTGGCGGCGGTGCCGTGCTTGTGGATAACGGCAAAATCCCCGAAAACTTTTCCCATAACATTAACGGCGTGCATCCCAGGACCGCCATAGGCTTCACCAGGGATAAAACAAAACTATTTATGGTAACGGTGGATGGAAGGCAGGAAGAAAGCGACGGGGTAACCCAGGAAGAACTGGCCAATATAATGTTAAACCTGGGAGCCCATTTTGCACTTAATTTAGACGGCGGCGGCTCCTCTACCCTGGTGGGAAGGCCTTTGGGAGAGGATAATATAAAGGTTCTAAACAATCCTTCCGAGAAAAAGGAAAGGCCAATAATCAACGGAATTGGCATTGTAAACAAAGCTCCCCTTGGAAAAATTGCCGGACTTATTATAAAGAGCCCTTCCCTTACCGTTGCAAAAAACTCAAGACTCGTCCTTGAAGTAAAAGCTTACGACGAGTATTTAAACCCGATTGCCGTAGACCAGAACAGGGTGCAGTGGAGCATTTCCAAAGGCGCGGGCAAGTTTGATAAAAACACCTTTTTTGCGCAAAAAGAAGGGGAGACTGTGATAACCGCAAAATACGGTACCGTCACCAAATCGATAAAAATAAAAATTTTAGAACCGGTGAAAATTATTAAAACAGGCTCGGAGTATTACGGAATTGATAAAAACGGCGTGCTATCTTACATTCACCCCGAGGATATAAATAAATTCGATATCCCCGTTGAGGAAGCCCCTGATTTCAAGGGTTTAGATTTTTCCAGCCCCGGGAGAAAAGACGCCGATAATAAAAAAATTCCCGACGCGGATTTTGCCGTACTCGGTGGTTTGGCGGAAAATAAATTGACGGAGGCGGAGTATAAAGAGGTATTGACAAAGACCCTGGATATCATCAAAAAACTTAAAGCCGATTATATTATAACCCTTGATGACACAGGGAATTTAGAGGAGCTAAACCAAATAATCCCCAAAAACTACCTTTCCAGCCTGAAAGGTTTTGGTAAGGGCTACCAATCTTTTCCCGAAAAGGATAATTTTTTCATCTTTTTAAGGGCTGAAAAGGGCGGAATTAATGCCACCGATTACAATCAATGGATTTCCTTTTTAAAAGACCTGAACAGCGCGGTAAAATACAAAAAAGTTTTTGTTTTTTTAAACACCCCCTTGGAGAAATTCAACGACAGGTTGGAAGCCGACCTTTTTAAAAAATTGCTTGCTCAATTAGCTCAAAAAAATGTTAAGGTTCACGTTATTATTAAGGATGAAAAATTCTACGTTTTCAAGGAAAACTCCGTCAAATTCATAGGGATCCCTTCTATCGGGAATCCTGCCCCTGCAGTAGTGCTTTTTGATATCGACAGCAATTTCACCAATTATTCAGTAGTTCCCGTTATTAAGGATATAGAAAATAAAACTCTTTACGTAAAAAAAGGAATCTCATCCGAGATAATATTAGAAGGAATTTCTTACTATCAGAGTAAACTACCAATCAATTATCCTTATAATTACGACTTAGCTTTAAGCTTCAACAAAAAATACACCTTTGACAGGGAGCATTTAATCATAAATGCCCAGGAAAAAGGCAATCTTACTCTTAAGGTCACCGCTGCATTTCTTCAAAAGACCTTTACAATCCCTGTAGTAGATTTTTCTATAAGTCTGAACGGTAAGGACCTTTTCTCTCCCGATGCAATACCTTACCTTAATAAAAAAGGAAGCGCCATGGTACCCATAAGGCTGATCTCGGAAAACCTGGGGGCCAAGGTGGAATGGGATTCTAAAAAGAAGGAAGTAAGCATTTTTAAAGAAAATAAAACTATAACCCTCAAAGTTGCCAATAAATATGCAGAGATGGTAGGCGGAAGGGTTTACGTTCCTTTAAGATATGTGGCCGAAAACTTAGGGGCCAAAGTGACATGGGATGATAAAACAAGGACAGCGGTAATAAATTATTAAAAAAGGCAGCCTTCAAAGGCTGCTTTTTTATTGTGATAAAATTAATACTATAATTATTGTTATTATCACCGCAAAAGAGGAAACCATCACCTTTTTCAAAAGCCTCTCGATACTTACATTAAAATACTCCGCTGACATCACGCTGCAAAGGTGCACGGGCGTTATCATCCCGCCAATAAAACCGGCGGCAAAAGCGCAGGCCGCATGCCATAGATTCTGATTAAGCCCTAAGGGTATCAAAATCGGAAAAGCTAAGGATACGAAACTTACCGTTACCCCGAAAAAGAAATTGGAAATCAGCGGTATAAGTATAAACAGCAATTCCTTCGGGATTTTATAATAAATCACCGTCCGGGAAAATGACTCCACCGCGCCGGAAACCGTTAAAAAATCTTTAAAGACCATGACTCCTATTATCAACACTACGTAATTTAAGTTCAAAGATTCCTTTATAACCCTTTTAAATTCTTTAAAATTCAATCGGTTCAAAAAAATCAAATAAATTATGGTTGCTACGGCCGATATATCCAAAGCGTATTCAAACCGATTTACCAGCAAAAGATAAAGCCCTATCATCAAAATTACCGGCGAAAGGCTAAAGGCAATGTCTTTTAAAGCCGTTTTTTTACGACCATTGTTTTCTACTCTTATACTTTTATTTTTTTCTTCTCCCTTTTCTCCAAGGATTAGTATTCCGGATACAGCATACACGAATATAAAAATCAACAGGTGAAAAAATAGCCTGCCAACTGGTACATTAAGCAATTTTGCAGCCAAAATTACTCCGGGATAAAGGATAAAACCGTCAAGCCACACGTGCCGGAACCAGTAATTTATATAGGCTTTATTCAGGTTTGATAACCCATCCCCCGTAACCTCCTCCACTATGGGGCAGGAAAACCTTGCGCCACCCGGAGAAGGCAGAAGTCCAAGGGCTGCAGAAAGCATAATCGCTGAAAAAAGCCCGTTTTTTATAAAAACCCTCAAGCTCTGGGCCATCTTTACTATCATGCCGCTGGTCCTCATTATATTTTCAATTATCATAATAGCTATCAGAATGAATATTAGCTCCAAGGTTTTTTCCGATAACGCCGCTTTAAAAGCTGTAGAAATCATTAAACTAAAAGGCATTCTGTTATACAGGGCCACCAGCAACGAATTTAACAGCATTATCGCACCGATATTTACATTTTTCCTGAAAAGGTAGACATTACAAAAAACAGCAAAAATTATAACCGTTAATAACAACATAAAAATCTCCTTTTTACATTAGTCTTACTAATTCATAATCCCTGGTTCCCATCCCCAGTTTTTCAGCGTATTCTAACTGGTATTCTCCTCTTGTCCCAGGATGAATTGCACTGAATTTGTCCTCTCCGGCTTCAAAACCGCTTTTCTTATCCCCTAAGGCGGAATGCGGATTGCCTTTCTGGGAATTGACAAGGTCAAAACACGCTTTGTCTAAGGCAACTGGATCGAAGGAAGCTAATATGCCTATATCGTGAATAATCGGAGCATCGCTCCAGGGCGTGCAATCGCATAGGGGAGTTACATTCATCACGAAGTTTATAAAGGCCGTTTTTTCTTTTTTATTTATGTAAGCCCCGTAGGCGTATTCCACCATTCGCTCCATAAACTCATTTATGTCAGTCTTCCATACGGGCTTAATCACGTTGAATACACACATGGAGATGCATTCTCCGCAGCCTATGCACTTTTCCGCATCTATGTAGGCTTTACCATCCACAAGGGTAATTGCATCCCGGGGACAATTCTTAATGCAGGCAAGACATGCTCTGCAGTTTTCGGAAACCTTGGGTTTTAAAGTGGAGTGCTGGCGCTGTTTCCCCGATGCGGGAGCACAACCCATAGCGAGATTCTTTATAGCGCCACCAAAGCCGGCCATTTCATGACCTTTAAAATGAGAAAGGACAATCATCGCATTGGAATAGTAAATTGCCGAAGCTATTTTTACTTTGTCAAAGTGCTTCTTGTTAATCTCTACCTCAACCGAGTCCTTGCTGACCAATCCGTCAGCAATAATAACCGGTGCATTAACAACCGCATAGGCAAAACCATTTTCAATTGCCGTAACCACATGGTCAATTGCATTGCTCCTGGAGCCTTTATAAAGGGTATTGGTATCGGTTAAAAAAGGCTTCCCGCCGCACTTTTTTACCCTGTCCACTACCTGCCTTACAAAAATTGGATTTATGAAGGCGTTATTTCCTTTCTCCCCAAAGTGAAGCTTTAATGCCACCATATCGTTTTCCGAGATTATACCGGCAAATCCCGCGGAATCAAATATCCTGCCCACCTTTGCCGACAGGCTTTCGTTTCTCTTCTTTGCCCTTAAATCAAAAAAATACACCTTTGATTTCAAGGTTATTACCTCCCCGGATTATTTTATTACCTTTTGTGCTACCGAAACTACAAACACCGCATCCTTTATTGCCTTTTCAGCATCGTTTAAGGTATACTCTTCTGTAGGTATAAAATCAATATCTCCGTAAAAAGAAAATTCTCGCTCCTTCCTCAACCATTTAGAAATACGCACAACTTCATTTAAATCCGATATTACATCCCGGGGCAATCTTTCCTTATATTCTATCAAAAGCGAACTTACCTCATGCTGTTTTGGGGGATCTATTCCTATCTGCCTGAGCATCCCTTTCACAGCTAATTCCACAATTTCCTGAGCTTCCCTTATAACATCAGAATAAGCTTCCTCTTCAAGCAGTACATTTAAGATCTTCAAACGCTTCTGAGCTTTTAAAAGATAACTTCTGGCCAGAGTTTCATTTGTCAAATTTCAATCACCTCACCTTCTCTGTAGTCCTTACTCAGTACCCAATACCAGGCTCCACCTTTATATATTTTTTGAGCCCCCAGTTCGTTAAGCTTTTCTTTGAAATTAAGAAGATAATCCCTGAAAAAATTGTCCTTATCGTATAAGATTTTCGCATCATCTACCATATCCAGAAAAAGAGGGCTACCCATTAAAACTTCGTCCTTTTGTTTTATAACCGGAGATAGATATGTATTGATACCCTGCTTTTTAAGGCTGTTAATTAATGGCTCAATCTTTTTTTCTACTTTTAAAAACTCGTTAATGCGTGCCATCCTACCCCGGGGCAAGTCATCCGCAATAATCAAAAAGTCAATATCCGAATCCGGCCTAAAAGAATCCCTGCCGACAGAGCCAAAAATAACTAAGGTTATTAATCTATCTTTATAAAAATTTTTAACCTCTTTTACAAGTAAATCAATGATAACCTGAAAATACTTTCTATACATACTCACACAAACTCCACCTTTATCTTCTCTATTGCTTCCTTTATTGAAAGAAAAAGGGGTCTTTTTTCTATCCCAAGAAGCACAATATCTTCACAGTCTACAAGTGGTATCAATATCTTTTTAGCCCTGCTTTCAACAATGGCAGAAGCTATTTTTTCCGTAATTTCTCCCATCATGGCATTGGGTATTACAATTCCCAGCGAGCCAACAATTACATCCACTTTCTTTACCGTAGTAACTATGGCGTTTTCTCCCGTTGCGCCCCTGTTAGCCTTTTCCTTCATCATGCTTGTCGTTGCTGCCGAATTGGTTCCCAAAGCGTATATTTTTACATCCGGGGGAAGGTCCTGCCTCAAAAGGGAAATAATCTGGCTCCCAATTCCTCCCCCCATTCCATCCACCACCGCTATAATCATGCCTACTTCCTCTTTTCAAGAATAATTTTATGATCAAGCAGCTTTATTTCTTTAATAACCGCATCCACAAGTTTTTGCTGACCCAGAAGGTCGTACATAAATACCTTTCCTTCCTGGGGTTCAATGTAAATCACATTTTCCATTATCTCTTTTTCCTTGCCGTCTTCTATAAGAACCACCCTGGATTCGCACATTTTTTTCACCCCTCTTAGATATATTTTTTTGCTTCAAAAAGCGCTTCACCGGCTTTTAATAACAAATCTGCCGCTTTATTTATATACTCTCCGCACTCGTCTTTGCCAAGGTTTTTTGCTTTCTCCGCCCACTTTCTAAAATTTTCTTCATGGGATTTATTGTGTTCTATCCAGTGAGCGAGCAAAACCTTTAATGTTTGTATATCTCCCGATGCTTGATTTTCGCCGTTACCGGTATGCCCTTCGTGCATGTGCATAACTCTCATCTCCTTTTGTTTTTTTCCAATAGACCCACCACACCGGGAAACAAGTTTAAATCGGTGTGGGGTATAAAACACGCCTTTATGAACTCTTCCATGTAGAAGGGAAAGGTGCTTAATTCGATGTAGGTCATTGAATCGGATATTTCCTTTGCTTTATCCCTGGCCTCCTGAAATAAAAGGCAAAGGTAAGCGCCGATCAAAGAGGAATTTCCCATATAATAATATTTACTTTCATCCACATCGGGTAAAAGGCCTATGTTTATTGCATTTCTTATGTGCAGGTTACTACCTACTCCTCCCGCTATAATTATTTTGTCCACATCCCGTAATGTCAACCCCGCACTGTTTAAAAGCACGCTTAAACCCGAATAGACTGCGGCTTTTGCCCTTAAAAGATTATCGATATCAATTTCATTTATCGTAATATCCCTTCCGTCATAACTGTCCTTGTCCCGGACTAAGACGTATTCCATTACATCCAGGTCCTCGTCGTACCTGATTCTATCCGATGAAACCTCCCGGGAAATCTTCCCTTTAGAATCAATTATACCCGAAAGAAACATTTCTGCAATAAGGTCAATCAGCCCCGATCCGCAAATACCCTTAGGTTTTATATCCCCCAGGACATTTATGGAAGGCTCAAATGTTTCTCTGTCAATTTTTATGCTTTCTATTGCCCCGGGTGCAGCCCTCATCCCGCAGCTGATCTCCCCTCCTTCAAAAGCGGGCCCTGCTGAGCAAGCACAGGAAAGCAAATAATCCCTGTTCCCCAGTACTATTTCTCCGTTTGTCCCCAGATCCAAAAATAGTATATTTTCATCCTGAGCCCATATACCCGAAGCCAGAATTCCCGAAACAATATCCCCTCCCACATAGCTCGCTACATTGGGTAGGAGTATCACCTTTGCTTCGGGATTAACGTTTATACCCACATCCTTAGCCTTCAGTTCGGGACACTCTTTAAACACGGGAATATAAGGCTCAAGTCTAATATTGGCAGGGTCAATCCCCAGAAAGAGGTGGCTCATGGTCGTATTCCCGGCAAATACGCATAAAATTATATTTTCCCTTTTTACGTTGTTTTTCAGGATGAGTTTATTAATCAATGGGTTGATAGTTCCATCTACTATCGATTTTTTGAGCCTATCCAGCCCTTCTTCCTCTCCCGAGTATATTATCCTGCTTATCACATCCCCTCCATACTGGATCTGGAGGTTTGCACTGGAGGCAAATGCTATTATTTCGCCCGTTGTTAAATCCACCAGGTTTACCGCTACCGTAGTGGTACCGATATCCGCACAAATACCGTAAATACCATCGGTATAAAAACCGTCCAATCCCACTACCTCGCATGAATATTTATCTTTCAAAATCAGTCCTCTTACCCGGAAATCTCCTTCTCTCAATTTTGCCGGAATTGTTTTCATTACATTTAAAGAACATACCGGGTTATTAATTCCATACTTTTTCCTGAGTTCTCTTTTTAACCTTTCTAAATCCGCCACATTATCATCCAAGGTAGGGGACGGTAATTTTAAATATGCAGAAAAAGCTCCGCTATCTTTTTTAAAACCCTGTTCCGTTAGCATTTTACATGCCTTCTCAATCCTTTCGCTCTTTTCATCTCCCGGTTTTATATCTTCCACAAAAATACCTTCTACAGCATCCACATGCGGTATCTCCACCACCATATCGCCCTCGATAAAAGTTAGACATGCCAGCCTGATTCCATTTTTTAGCTCTTCCTCTTTCAGCAGGGGAGTAAATTCCATCTGATGCTCACCGCTTACTACCTTTACCCTGCATTTCCCGCAGTTCCCCTTCCCTCCGCAGGGTGCATCGATAAATATCCCTGCCTTTCTCGCTACTTCCAGCAGGTTCGCACCTTTTTTTACAATAATGCTTTTTTTTACCGGATTAAATACTACGGTACATTTTTCCATTTTTTATCACCCATCTTGTGACATATTTCTCATTTTTAATTATAGCACAATGTTAAGGGATTGATATTATTTTAACAAAAATTAATCTTTATTAAATCAATTTAATATAAATTTATCATATTCTCATTGCCATTGCCATTTCTCCCTTTTATTTTTTATGGATTTATGCCCTTCATTTATCATAAATATATAATGAGGGGGTAATTGGCAATGGCGATGAATTTTATATTCTTCTTTTTCATTTTTACGGGAATTATTTTAAGTGCGTTCACGGGAAAAATAGATGCGGTCACGCAGGTTGTATTTGAAAGCAGTAAATCCACTGTTGAACTATGTTTAGGGCTAATCGGCAGTATCTCTTTCTGGATGGGCCTTATGAAAATCGCAGAAGAATCAGGTCTTATAGAAAAGATAGCTTCTTTTTTTAAACCTGTTATGAAAAAACTTTTTCCCGATATCCCGTCGAACCATCCCGCTATGGGGGCAATGGCGATGAATTTTGCCGCCAATTTACTGGGCCTCGGAAATGCTGCCACACCCCTGGGTTTAAAAGCCATGAAAGAACTTCAAAATTTAAACGTTAAAAAAGACACCGCATCCAACGCCATGTGCACCTTCTTAGTAATAAATACTTCTTCCATTACCCTTATCCCCACAACCACCTTAGCTTTAATGAAAGCATCGGGTTCTGACAATCCTTCCGCAATCATAGGTACTACCTTAATGGCCACCCTTTGTTCTACCACCGCGGGGATCATCGCTGTAAAAATCCTTGAAAAGTTCTATTAGATACTTTTACCCGGGGAGGGATTGTTTTGTTTTACCGTTTAATAAATATTTTCTCTCAATGGGCAATTCCCATTTTTATACTTTTTATTATGACTTACGGATACATAAAAAAAATAAAAATATACGAGGTCTTTGTAGAGGGTGCAAAAATGGGTTTTTTTACGTCTGTAAGGATTATCCCCTATTTGATGGCAGTAATGGTAAGTGTGGGAATATTTAGAGCTTCCGGTGCCATGGATTTTTTTATTTCTTTACTTGCTCCATTAACCAGAATTACGGGAATTCCCGCGGAAGTATTGCCAATGGCTATAATCAGGCCGCTTTCCGGTGGAGGAGCCCAGGGTATAATGGTGGAAATTTTTAAAACCTACGGACCTGATTCCTGCTTGGGAAGGATCGCAGCGACAATGAACGGTGCTACCGATACAACCCTTTACATTTTAGCAGTGTACTTCGGATCGGTAGGTATAAAAAATACGAGGCACGCCCTACCTGCAGGCTTGATTGCCGACCTTGCCGGCTTTATTGCTTCCGTAATTGCGGTAAAACTTCTTTTAATGTAAACTCTTTAAAGCAAAAAGGCTATTGGTTTGGTGTCCAATAGCCTTTTATACTATAGACCGTTTATTATTAATTTATTAATATACTGCTATATATCCATCCGTTCTCGGTTCCGTCCCCCCTATGAATACACCGTCGTCAGTCCTCCAAATAATCTGACCCCTTCCAAAATTTATTGACTCCGTTTCGTACACCACATCATGGCCTTTTCTTGCAAGAGCCTGAGCAATATTTGCAGGAAAACCCGGTTCTACCTGGACAGTTTTGCCCTTCACCCACTGCCATCTTGGGGCATCGAGGGCATCCTGAGGATTCAGTTTAAAATCCAGCATGCTTACGAGAATCTGTAAATGTCCCTGCGGCTGCATGAATCCACCCATCACTCCAAAAGGCCCTACAGCTTTCCCATCCTTCGTTAAAAATCCCGGAATTATGGTATGGTAAGGCTTTTTACCGGGAGCTATACAATTCACATGCTCTTTATCCAAACAGAAATTATTCCCCCGGTTATGCAGGGCAATTCCCGTTCCCGGCACCACCAGACCCGATCCAAACCCCATGTAATTGCTCTGAATATATGAAATCATATTCCCCTCTTCGTCAGCCGCTGCCAAGTAAACCGTCCCTCCTTTGTTAGGCTCACCGGCGACGGGCACCATCGCTTCATTTCCGATTAACTTTCTCCTTTTTTCCGCATAATCCAAACTCAATAGATCCTTCACGGAAACCTTCATATACTTAGGATCTGCTATGTGTTTTTGTGCATCGGCAAAGGCAAGTTTTACCGCCTCTATGAGCTTGTGATAGGTTTCTACGGTTTCCTTCGAATCAAAGTTCATGCCGCTCAATATATTTAACGCCATTAATACCGTGATTCCGTGACCATTTGGAGGAATTTCCCATACATCATAACCCCGGTAGTTTACACTTACCGGATCTACCCATTCCGGTTCAAAGGATTCTAAGTCTTCCTTCCTTAAAAAACCGCCGAATTTTCTCGAAAAATCGTCGATTTTTTCCGCTAATTCTCCCCGGTAAAAGGATTCCGCATAAGTTTCCGCTATGGATTCCAGGGTACGGGCGTGATCTTTTGAGCTCCAAATCTCTCCAGCTTTTACCGGTCTTCCGTCAGGACAGAAGGTATCAAACCAGGGTTTAAATTCCTCCCCTTTCAGCTGAATAAAAGTATCGTAAGCCTTTTTCCATAATTTTGCAACATTCACCGATACCGGATGGCCTTCATAGGCATAACGGATTGCCGGTTCCATAACCTCCTTTAAGCTGAGCCTTCCAAATCTTTTATTAAGCGCTGCCCAGGCTGCGGGAATTCCCGGAACCGTTACCGGAATAAAGCCGTACTTTGGCATTTCCTTTAATCCCATATCCAATAATTTTTCAGCAGTTATTCCTTTTGGCGCTGGTCCGCTGGAATTTAATCCGTACATTTTATCCTTATACCATACGATTGCAAAAGCGTCTCCTCCGATGCCGTTTCCGGTAGGCTCTACCACGGTTAAACATGCGGCCGTCGCAATTGCCGCATCTACCGCATTGCCGCCTTTTCTCATTATCTCCATACCCGCTTGAGCGGCTAAGGGGTGAGAAGTTGCCACCATCCCCTTCTTTGACAGGACCACATTTCTTCTCGAAGGATAATTGTACTTCAAAAGATCAAATTCCACCTTTCATCCCCCCTATAAAAATTTTACAAAAATTCCCGCAATAATAATCGAAATAGTTGTTACGGAGGCAAAACCCGCTACCACATAAGCAGGCATTATCTTCTGGAGCACTAATTCCTTCTCTTCCTGCGTTTTTGATACAGCAGTAGCTATCTCGTTGGCTATAAGGTAGGTTGCCGGAAAACCAAGTAATTGAGCCACCGCTATTCCCACCGCTAAATTCCTCGAGCCCACAATCCTCCATAATGGTATCAGGTAAATAAATATGAAAATTCCTATTAAGACAACGGCAAAAACCAGTAAGGTTTGTAAGCTCAGTTTTGCCAAGTCCGCTACGTTTATTTCCGCAAGAGAGGGAATAATGCTTGCAAAAATGGCCATCTGCAATAGTCCGGCTGAATTGCCCTTCTCAAGGATTTTCGGAGGAACTAGCCCAAAATATCCCACCAGCGCTCCTAAAATCAGCGCCCAAATAGAATAATTTACAGGCGTTATACTTTCTAAGAGCCTCGACATCCATGCAAAAAATGCCGTTACTCCAAGACATGTAAACGGAGTAAAATATTTTTCAAATCTTTCATAAAAGGTTTTCTCCTTTTCCCTTGAAATTTCCTCCTTTTTTATAAATACTTCCCTTTTAATGCCCGTTCTATGTTCATTAAGGATAATGTTTGCTTCTTTAAGCCCAAATAAGGATGCGGGTGGTGTGCGCGCACATGAAAAACTCCTGCGGTTAAAAACCGCAGGAGTTTTACCGGCAAATATGGATAATTTTTTTGTAATTATTTTACTCTAATATACTCTCGTAATCATTGTAATCCAGTAAATTTTCAATTTCCGCAGGATCTTCAATCTTTATTTTTATCATCCATCCTTTTTCATAAGGCGACTCGTTGATAAGTTCGGGGCTATCCGCTAATTCTTCATTGACCTCTATCACTTCGCCGCTAAGGGGGGCATAAAGGTCGGAAGCTACCTTGCCCGATTCTACCGACCCAAATACCTCGTTTTGCTTAATACTGCTTCCCTCCTCGGGAAGGTCAACAAACAGCACCTCTCCCAATTTATCCTGGGCATAATCGGTAATTCCAATAACCGCCATATCTCCTTCTATTTTTGCCCAGGTGTGTTCTTTGTGGTACTTATAATCCTGTGGGAAATACATTTTCTTACCTCCTTACATTATTGGATCCATGGTAAGCGCCGGATGGCCTACTCTGGTCAAAAATTCGGTTACCGAATCGGGATCCGTTCCCACCGTCTCATCGGCAATCATATCGGCAAAATTGTCATAACCCAGTTCTTTCCCCCTTGCGTTTATCTTTTCCCTCAAGGCCTCTTTTAATTCCTTCGGCATCCATACCAATCTCAAAATACCGCCCTCAGCGGAAATGAATTTTTTGCTGGTAATAAACTGCCTGCCCAATCCCATGAAACCGGGTGTCTGCATTCCACCGCCGGTAGTGGACGCAAGTTCTCCAAAAGTCATCCCAAGAGGCGTCATCCCTGTGTATTCCCTGTTTACTATAATTACCCCATTAGCTTCGGGCATAATGCCGCATATACATTCAAAACATCCGCAGGAGGTCATGGGGTTATCCATTAAAGAATATATGCAGATTTCTTTTGTTGCTCCGTGAGATAATTCCTCCACCGCTTTATTAACGGAATCCCATATACCTTTTACCTCATCCCTTGCTACGCCTTTGACAATAGGCTGACAGGCTCCCGTGGGGTTAATCTCTTTTGTAGCCTTTGCATCGAGCCAGCTTACCGCCCCGCAGAGTCCAAGTCTTTCAGGTGTTACAACACATACATGGGCGGGGGCAAAGGATTGACAGAGGGTGCAGGAATAAAATTCATCAACGCTTTCATCGGTCAACCCCGCAAGCCTTGCGTCTCTCGCTTCATATCGGGGTTTTGCTACTTCTTTCGCAAGTTCTTCTACTTGTTCCCTGTCGGTGATGATGGTCACCTGAACCTTGTCGACAATGCTTCCAAATTCGTCAAGCATTTTTGCATATAGTACCTCGCCGAGATGATGGAGCCTTAACCCCGCTTCATAAGAGGATTTACTTATTCTAAGCCACATTATATCCCTTTGACCTATATGCATTACACCTTCGATGTAATTCAAGAAATAATGAATCCTTCTTTCAAGGACGGGTTCGAAGTCCTCCTGCATGTTTCTACCCGCTACATCCACCAGAACCGCCAAAGGCAGTTTACCGCCCTCGGGCCCTAAGGTGTCAATGTCCGGACCTATAACCTCAATTTTATGGTCTTCAATCTCCGCCATTTCTCTTTTTCTAACAAGCTCCCAGGCAGGAGTCCTTCCTCCTCCGAACTCGGCGTACATGTCTTCCTTTCTTACCCTTTCTCCTTCGAAGGCTGCCGCAAAACCGACGGGGATGGGTATTTCAGTTATTTTTATTTTTATATTCCTTGCTTCTAAAGAAGTGGCCACCATTTTTTCGTAGTCTTTTTGAACTATTAAATAATGGGGTACTTCCTGAACCTCCTGATCGGTAATAACCGGGAACCCCAAGGCTATAGCTCCGGCTCCTGCAGATACCACGATCTCGCTCAAGGGGCCTAAAGCGTTTACAAAAGCAGGAACCCTTTCTTTTGTGTATTTTAACAAATCCCCTAAGTTGCCCGGCTGGACGTTTCCGAAAATAAGTGCTGCCCTTATGGCAACCGTTACCACGTGAATTACGGAAGTGACGTCATATCCTAAGGGTATAACCCTGAGTTCCAGTCCCATTTTTACCTTAGCCTCTATTGCCTGATCGATAATTTTCCCCACCAGGAATACCAGGAGCCCTTTATTTTGATAACCCTTAATCACCTTCCCCGCTTCCTCCGCAGAAGGTGCTTCTCCAATGACCACCGCTACTCCGGGGATATCTCCCGTTACCAGGGGAACGCCAAGGGAGCGGATTATAGCATCGGAAATAAAGCCAGCACAGGGCTCGGAATAGGGCTTCTCCTGGGTAGCGTATTTGCAAGCCTCTATTATTTCCGCAGAAAGCGCCGTTGCAAGTCCTGCATTTAATGCTTTCTCTAAGCTCTGCTCCTCTACAATTAGACTTTCTACAATTGAAAGAGCATCCTTTAAATCTTTAAGAGTACCGAGCTTTTTCCCGGTAGCTGCGTAAAAGGTCGGAAGGCTGTAAGCTGTTTCCGGGAAAGCTACCTTGCCTTCTTCTCCCTTTTTCGAAATTGCGTCTTGAACCACACCTTTAGCCGCCTCTAAAGCCTGTTTTGAACCGGTAAAAATGATATCAAATAATGTCATAATTTAATCCCTCCAAGGATTTTATTTTTGGCCTTCAGGCCACTAATCACTTTTAAAGTTCCAGGTAAGAATCACAGTATAAATTCCAGCCTTTTATTACTTCTGCCGTTTTGATTACATCCATAAGCATTTTGTTGCAGGGATTTATAATGGCAGAAGTTAATCCGCACTGAATTGCCATCGAACAAAATACCGCCTCGATAAGACCTCTCAACTCTTTGGGGCATCCGTTGGATACATTGCTCAGTCCTCCGGTAGTTTTTAAGCCCATTTCGGAAATTTGCCTTACGGCTTCCAATACTTCCTGCTGTTTATCCTGCATCCCCTTTACCACCACAAAAAGCGGGTCAAACAGAATATCTTCAGGGTTGAGCCCGAGCTGCATAGCTCTATCCAGGATTTCAGTGCAATAGGTGATTCTTTCATCATTGTCCCTGGGGATCCCCTCCTTAGCACAAAGGCCTATTACCATTGCACCGTATTCGGCCGCAACTTCCAGCATACCCATTCTTGACCCTGCATCGGCAGAGTTTATAATAGCCTTTCCCGGTTTTGGATCGTAAACCTTTAACCCCGCTTCTATCGCCTTAGCATTGGCAGTATCCAAACAAAGAGGAATATTTGGGAATTCTGCTTGCAAAACTTTTACCACCCATTGCATTAACTCTTCTCCATCCCTTTCAGCAGGGCCAATGTTTACATCAAGGTAATGGGCCCCTGCTAATACCTGTTCCTTCGCTCTTTCCAGGATGGGTTTTGGATCCCTTTCCTGAAGCGCTTTCCTGATGACCGGCGAAATCACATGAATCCTTTCTCCAATTGTTAAAAACCTTGCCATAATACGCACCTCCTGAATTGTCAAACTCGATTACGCCCTTTTGGAGATATAATCTCTCAGGAACTTCGGAAGCAAAGCTGCCTCTTCGGAACCCACAACGACTTTCCAGCCGGGCAGGGCATCTTCGATATCGGATTTTAAAACCGCTACCTTCCCGGGAATGATGATTTCCCTGGTTTTTACCTTTTCTTCTACCCCAAAATCCTTCACAGCTTTTGCAATCGATTTTCCGCTCAACTTCCCTGCTGCCCAGGCTGTAAGCACGGAGTATCCCCCCGCATCGGGTACCAGCACCCATGAAGGCACCTTTGACCTCTCCACCTCACCGGAAACTATAAAATAGGTCAGGGCAAAATCCACCGTAACGAGAACCGGTGAATTTTCCTCGGCCTGTCCTATCCTGTATATACCTTGTTCCACCCTCATAGGCCTCTGCGGATCGGTATAAATATTCTGCCTTAAGGCAAATAACGGTAAAGCTATAGAATAATCAATATCGTCCAGGACTATTATTGACGCATATTTTTCCACAAACACGGTGGCATAGGAAAGCTGCAGGAATTTATCCTTCGATAACCGGTTTACAAAAACTGCTGCAGGGTATCCAAAGACCCTGTCCTGGGTAATTAGAGCGGTCCTCCTGATGTTTACCACATCTTCAAAGGCTTTTTTGGCGCTTACCGCTTTTGTCCCCAGTATTAATTCTTTATAGCCCAGAGCATGTATTTTCTCCACCAGTTTATACAATTCTTCTAAATTGTTCGCCTCAACACCTAAAAGAATATTATACTGCTTTGCAATATTTACCATCTCTTCGTAGTTTTGATCGTTTGCACCGTAGAGTATCGGTCCTAAGTCCTTTACCTCTTCCACCGCTGCTTTTGCAATTTCCGCATTTTCATTAATGATCATGGGCACGGCATCTTTACATTCGTCCTTGACTTTTTTCAAAAGTCCCAAATATTTTTCTTTGTTGTCACTTTCACATTTCACCGCTGCAATTTCCACATACATTCTCTCATTTATGCGAACGTAACTTACTTTGTTCATGCGCTCAATCCTACCATTGATGTCTTCTTCGGACATCACATCGCTGAACATTACGGCAAATCTATTTCTGTTCACAAAAGTCTTTTCATGCCTGAAAAGAACGGTTTCTCCTCCCAGGGTATAGGTTTTTTCACCGTATCCGAATTTAACCGTTTTCATCAGTGGAGCGGTGGCATCGGAAAGTTTTTGTTTTACTTCCTCAGACATATAGGGGCATTTTTCTGCTTCTATGCCCCCCTGGGCTAATTTCATTGCAAAAGCAAGACAGGTGGGAAAACCGCACTCTTTACAGTTTTTCTTGGGAAGCATTTTATATATATCCATACCTGTTAAAGCCATAATTACCTCTCCCTTCACAATTAGTTGACCATTTCATTGATAAATCCTCTTACCACATCGAGGGATCTTGGATGCCTCAAGATAACAGCATTTGCACCGGCTGTCAGCACACCAACCGCAGTGGACACTTCCATAGCAATTCCTCTTTCTTCCCTGTCCCCCCATTCCGGGGCATCTTCCTTTGAAGCGACGGATTCCTTTACCTTCCACGTTTCGAAGGATACAGGCATTATTATGGGCACCTGAAGGATTGTATCGTTTTGCTCTAAGGCAGCAAGTTTTATCCTGTCCAGGGTGGTAATAACGTATTCGAACCCGTACCCTACCGAGGACACTCCCGGATTCATAAGCATCCTTTCAGGTTTTACACCCAGTTGAGTAAGTAAAATATTGAGCTGCTTTGCCAGGTTCAAATCCACTGAGGATTCCGCTACCACCAGGTTCCCGTAAGCCAACCCCACCGCAGCTCCGACTTCTTTATAATTACCTTCAACCGCGGAAAGAAAAGCGTAATTTTTATTGGGAAGGGCTTCCGCTACCTTTGTAAAAATTCTCGCATTCTTTTCGTTAGAGTCGCATCCGGCAATAACCAGAGGAACATCAACGTTCTTTGCCACTTTTTTGGCAATTTCAGCACACTCTTCCGGACTTCTATTTAGGGTATCGGGATTTGCTCCTATAAACCTGAGGGTTATAAAGTCGGGGTTGTATTTTTCCGTATAAAACTTTGCCCATTTTGCAGGATCATCGGCCACATCCTTAATAATATTCATCAATCCTTCGGGCCAATCAACAGGAGGTATATCCCAAACCTCCATACCAACCTTGGGGGTGTTTCCTATATCTCCGTCAAAAGAGTAGAAAGGAAGCACCGATTCCCCGCCTAATTTTAAGCCTTCACCCAAAACAACTTCTTTTATTTTACCCTGAAATTTTTGCTGGGGATTTTTATATGCCATATCTTTCGCCTCCATATCCCTATTTTTTTACAGTAACCCTGGGTAAAAGAATATTATCAAGTATACTCCTATAAGCCATTACAGCCTCACTTTTTTGGGGTAAATTCACCAGGGGTATACCTTTGTTGTCGTATTCATATATGTTTTCATCAAGAGGGACCAGTCCTGCCAGAGGAATATTGTATTTTTCGATGTGATCCAGCAATTCCTTTTGTATTCCCTCTTTTGGTACCCTGTTTACAATTAGAAAAAGTTCCTTTACATCCAGTTTAAGTTCTTCAATTAATGCCTTTACCCTGTAAGCGGCATCTATTCCCCTTTTAGAACATTCGCTTACTGCAAACATTAGATCGACTTTTTTTGTGGTTCTCCTGGAAAGGTGTTCAAGTCCTGCTTCGTTGTCTATTACCATAAAAGAGTAAGAATTCGATAGTTTATCTGTTGCTTCTCTTAAAATGCCGTTTGCAAAACAGTAACATCCCAATCCCTCGGGCCTTCCCATAACCAGCAGGTCATATCCCTTACCTTCTACGATGGCTTGCTGCAGTCTGAAATTCAGGTAATCGGCCTTTGTCATGCCGCCCGGAAGATTATCCATATTTTTTACTTCTTCTCGAATTTCCCCCAAGGTGAACTCCACCTCCACCCCGAGGACGTTATTCAAATTGGAATTCGGATCAGCATCCACCGCAAGTACAGGCCCCAATCCCTTTTCCACAAGATAATCTACCGTAAATCCGGCAAGGGTGGTTTTACCGGTACCTCCCTTACCTGCTAAAGCAATCGTATATGCCATGTGATCATCTCCATTTCAAGCATTATGAACTGATTCTCCGTGAACATCGTGAACGGCTTCCATTAAAGCTTCGCTGAAGGTGGGATGGGAATGCACCACCCGGGAAAACTCTTTTACCTTTACTCCGCAGGCCATCGCAAGGGC
>NZ_LOHZ01000026.1 GCF_001601575.1 Thermovenabulum gondwanense | reverse complement strand
CCCCCTCGTATAATATGTTTTAGAAATTATCATAGAACCTTTTTAGGTTCTTGATAACCAGGTGTGCCTTTGCGAAAATTAATTTAGGTTGGTCTGGGGTCACTCTTAAATCCCCCTGTGGCCCGGTAGAACCGGTGACTACTTAAAAAAGAGTGAGTCCTTTGCGGTACGGCACATATTTCTTACGCGTGAGCTGAGCCAGCAGGTCATCCGGCCCCTGGGTTCAGCAGACTAGGGGTGCACCCCCGGTTACCCTGTCAAGCTCTTATCGCACCGCGAGGTTGTTAAGTGCCGTACCCGCAAGGCACGCCCCTAATCCTGGCCAACTAAAGGAGGTGTCCCCAATGGCTCAGGTTATTTTCGCAGGCATCGATGTCAGCGCTTCTAAGCTAGACCTGGTATGCATCGATGAGCAAGGAATCCAGCTTTCTTCCTCAAAAACCTTCCCTAATAATCTCGAAGGCGCCAATGCCTTAGTTCAAACTCTGGATTCAATTGCCCATAAATTTAATGCCAATAAACTTAATATAGGTCTGGAAGCTACTTCATTTTACGGTTTCCATTTTCGCAATTTCCTCATGGATGCCCCTCAGTTAAACCCTTATACAGTCGAGGTTTATGAATTAAACCCTTCTCTCACAGCCGGATTCAAAAAAGCTTTTGGTTCTAAACTTCCTAAAACCGATGCTATCGATGCTTATATAATCGCTGAACGGTTACGCTTCGGACATATTATGCCCTATAGCCATGAGGCTTCTATTACCGAACCGTTACGACAACTTACTCGGCTTAGATTGCATCTTGTAGAACTCTTGGTCGAGGAGAAAAATCGCGCTTTAAATCTCCTTTCTCTGAGGTTCTCTAACTATAAGCAGGATAACCCTTTCAGTAATTCTTTCGGTAAGGCATCCATGGAAGTCTTGAGAGAATTTACACCTGATGAAATAGCCCTAATGTCTGTTGAAGAGCTGGCCGAGTTTATCCAATCCAACGGAAAAAACAGGTTTGCTAACGCCGAAGAAGTTGCCAGCGCTTTAAAGCAGGCTGCCAGGCGGGCCTACCGCCTCAGCCCTAAAATGCAACAAGCCTGTGAGATAGCTCTTTCTTTAACTCTCAAAAATATTGAGCATCTCAATAGGCAGCTTAAAGAGCTCGATAAAGTCATTTCAATGGAGCTTAAGGCTATACCTCAAACCCTTACTACAGTGAAGGGCCTCGGTTATGTGTCGGCTGCGGGCATAATTGCTGAAATAGGCGATATTAAGCGTTTCAAGAATGAAGCTGCGCTGGCCCAGTATGCTGGCCTTACCTGGACTCGTTATCAGTCGGGCGATTTTGACGCTGAAGAGCGTCGTTTGACTAAGAGCGGGAACCGTTACCTCCGCTTTTACTTGGTCCAGGCTGCTAACTCGTTGAGGGTGCACAACGAGGAGTATAAAGCTTATTATCAGACCAAATATCGAGAGGTAAGTAAGCACCAGCATAAAAGAGCGCTGGTATTGACTGCTCGCAAATTAGTTAGGCTGGTATTTGCGCTGCTGAGCAAAGGCCAAATTTACAAAGGGATGGTGATGCGTTAATTATTATCAAAACTTAGTAGTTCTTTGTATGCCAACTTTTTCCATATAGGTTGGTAAGGGGTATTATTGTCTTTTTTCATCTGAATATTTTTTATTTCCATTTTTCGGGTATTGACATATTACCGTGAGTCTTT